>JAAYCF010000225.1 GCA_012744415.1 Thermotogaceae bacterium | reverse complement strand
CCTTCTGATCGAGGATCGCTTTTTCTTCATTGAAAGTGGGATATTTGATCTCGAGTTTCAAGAGAAACCGGTCCATCTGCGCTTCCGGCAACGGATAGGTCCCTTCTTGCTCGATCGGGTTTTGCGTTGCCATAACGAGAAAAGGTTTGGGTAACGGGTAGGTCGTTTTACCGATCGACACCTGTTTTTCTTGCATCGCTTCCAATAAAGCCGATTGAACCTTGGCGGGAGCCCGGTTGATTTCGTCCGCTAGGATAAAGTTCGCGAAGATCGGTCCCTTCTCCACCACAAAACTTTCATTTCTCATATTGAAGATGAGGGTCCCGGTGATGTCTCCGGGCAAAAGGTCCGGTGTGAATTGTATGCGGTGAAAGGAAAGCTCCGATATCTTCGCGTAGGTGCTGACCGCCAACGATTTCGCCAAACCGGGCAACCCTTCGATGAGCAGGTTGCCTTTCGTCATCAGCGCGATCAAAATCCCTTCCAACATCTCTTCCTGGCCTACAATTACCCGATGCAACTCTGAAAAAACAGACTGAATCGATGATTGAAGCGAAGCAATCTCCAATTCGAGGGCATTGTTTTCCACGATATCGTCTCCAAATATAGAGTTTCTAACAAAAGAAAACCTGACGGAATGACCGTTATTTTCTGTCAGCGCACGCGAGGCTCAGGAAATTCTTTTCGATGTACGAAGCCAAGAATTGGGCGGAAGAGGCGGCATAATGTCTGCGTCGGTTCTCGTACGCTTCTCGTGAGGGGTAATCGCCCTGATCCAAAATCGTTTTAACCGCTAAAAAACCGATCCCATTCATCTTACAGACGATCGCAGCGGCGGCGCTGTCCAAGTCGGCGGCTAAGGCGCGATGGGTAAGGTATAACGTCTGGCGTTTCTGAGCGTCCATCGGGATTTCGTCACCGCTAATGATCACGCCCGATTTCAGATGGGGATACTCATTACGCAAACGGTAAGCAAACTCAATATTTCCTGTTATGAGCGGAAGTGGAGCATCGTCTGCGGATAGCCGGTCGTATTCCCGATAAGCCTCTCCCAAAACGATATCTCCCGGTTTGAGGTCCGGGGAAAGGGGAAGGGCGCATGAAGCGAAAAAGATATTCACCGGGTGGAAGAGTTCGATTATTTTTTGGGTCAGGAAGCTCGTTTCCACTTTTCCTGTTATCCCCGAAAAGGCGACGATCTCGTTTCGCCCGATGACCCCGCGCGCATACTCTCTTTCAAAGACTTTCCCGTGCTCAAATGTGACGAGTTGCTCAAAAATCGGTTCCAGTTCATCCTTAAAAGCGCTTTCTATTAGGATCATACTGTCACCTCCACAATAACTGGCGTGCCCGGTGGGATTTGAACCCACAACCTTTAGATCCGGAGTCTAATACTCTATCCAATTGAGCTACGGGCACCTACTGTCCATAATGAAAGGAATAAGCGACGATCGCATCCGGTTTTTCGACCGTCCGATACCTGGAATAAAACCAAGGATTCAACTCTTTCAGAGCCCATTGTCGACGCGTACCCGAAAAAAGCCGGAATCCGCTGAGCCCTTTTACGTGCGCTTCTAAGGCAGTCATTTGTTCGACGTTTTCCGCTATCTTTTCTTCGATCATCCTTAACACGGCTTCTTCCGGCATTGTTTTTCGAGAAAACGGCAACGCGGTTTTTGGATTCTTTAGATACGTGTCCAAAAGGCACACGGCGCTTCCGGCATCCACGCTCCGCCGGGTTTCGAGGACGCTTTTCCCCAACAGCCTTCCGGTCGTATACACGGAAACGGTGGTAAACCGTTCGTCGATAAAATACACCGCCCGGCATACGCGATCGTACAAAGCGGCCGCAAAAGCTACCGCGGCGTCTGTAGACTCCGTAAAGGAGCATTTTAAGTTCAAAGGCAACCCGACGATAATTTTTTGAGCGCCGCTATCCCGAACAATTCCCCTAATGGACGCGATCGCGTTTTTTGTTTGATCGACCGCGCTCGTGCGTAGAATGACGCCGGACTCTTCATCGACTAAAGCCACACCGATTCGTTTCTTGCCAAAATCGCAGGCAAGGATCATCTCATACGGCGCTGCCGTAGGTGTAAGAAAACACGCATTTTTCCAAAGACACGGTTTTTATGGGCTTAATCTTCAGTTCTTGGAGCTTATCGCTTAGAATCCCGATATCTTCCTTTTTCACCGCGATACTTAAGGATTCTGCCGGGAATACGTCTTTTGGGGTCGGAATGATTTTGGCAAAAAACTGCATTTTTTTGATGGCTTCAAAGGCCTCTGTCATATCGCGGATATCGCAAAACACGAATAACGCGTTCAGTTCACTATCTGTATTACATTGTGTGTACACTCGAAAGAAGGCACCTCCGCGTTATACCAATGGTAAATAGGGCAGATCGAACAGCTCGATGATTTTCCTCGCTTCATAGCTATAAAAGGCTCTTTCATAGATATCGGTCATAACCCATTCCCACTTGAATTCCTCAAAGTCCGGCAGCGACTGTAACGCTTTAAAAAGGTGTTTTTCACGCTCGTCGAGGTTTTCATCCATTCCGGCTGGCGCGATACCCTCCACGAAAGCCCGTAAACCGAACGACTCGAAACGCGTTGTTTCACCTTTAACAAAGAAACGGTCCCGTATATTTTCCCAAGAGCTGATTTTTTCCGAACTGGCTAATTTTATCACAGAAAGCATCATTTTTTCCAAACCGCTTTTTCGATCAGCCGGATACCCCTTCGCCGACTTTGGATCATAGAGCAGGTGTAGGATCGCGTTTGATTTTTGCGCTCCCATGGCGTTTGACATCGTGAGCACTTCCAACGGGTTTTTTAAGGGTTCCAGGATACAAAGGTTAGCGTTCACGGGGAATTTGAGATGGCTGCTGAAATCGGGTGTGGTGATCAGCAGACGCACTTTGTTCTCTAATACGAGGTCCTCTATCTTTGTTTTTTGGAAGGGTTTTAACTGTTGATTATAGAAAACGACTTCTCCGTTGTGAAAATGTTCCGATAGCATCTTTCCGAACTCTTTCGTCAATCCGACCGTTCGGTCTGGTTTTTGAACGGAAACGCAAACGAACTCGCCGTTTTTGACAAGCTGTTGGATATATCCTAACGGATCTTCGATGCCCCGGCGATCGACAAGACGAATTTTCGCGCTTTTCATCGGTTCCGTCAAGAGTCCATTCAACGGAAAAACGGATTTGAGCGCCTCTTTTTTTTCGGGTAGAAGAAAGGATCCCACCAAGGTAAACGAAGGCGTATCCGTTCTCAAAAGGTTTGCTAATTGGTTCAGAAAGGCACCGGCTTCCATTTTTTCGTGGAAAAGGTATTCGATGTCCAAAAAGACGAGCTCCTGGAAGTCCTTCTTCAAGGCCTCAAAGTTTGCAATTAGGTAAGGAATCGTCACGATGGCGCAGACACTTTTGGGGGACGAAATGTCCAAAACGGTGTTCGACAGGGTGGGAAGGATATCAAACCGCTTGAAAACTTGGGATCGAAAGGTGGAAAAAGAGGCGCTGGGGGTTATCAACAGTAACCTTTGCCCCTTTGAGGCAGCGTTTAAGCATTTGAGCGCCAGGACCGAATCTTGCATCTTTGAACTGGCGAAGAGGGCATAACGATTCTGATCGGAAAAGGCTTTTTGCAGCGCCGGATACTTGGAGAACAGCCGCTGCTGCATATCATTGCGAAGGGCTTCCAGGTTTCCGTTACCGGCCTCCGCGGGCGCCGATTCGGGTGTTTTAGAGAGACCCGGATTTATTCTACTCGCTCGTTCCTCTTCTTTGAGCGCGGGATCGATATAGAAATGGATGTCTTTTAAGGAGAATTGTATCTGTTTCGATCCGAAATGCCAGAATGCCTTCAAATTGCCGACACAATCCGCTTTTAGAAGATTCGGGCGTATGTATCTGAATTCTTCCAGCCGCTCTGACAAATTGAAACCGATACAATCCAGAAAATGATTTCCCTGC
Organism: Thermotogaceae bacterium; assembly: GCA_012744415.1. Lineage (GTDB taxonomy): Bacteria > Thermotogota > Thermotogae > MWEM01 > MWEM01 > MWEM01. The sequence goes on along the minus strand of JAAYCF010000225.1, from coordinate 10,269 downwards.
TTCAGGATCAACCGGATATGTTGTGAATGATTTCCCAAGATCTTCATCCGATCAACGCTGGCGTTTCTGATCAAAAACGCCGGTTCGTGATTGCATTGGCCGAAAGGTTTCAAGATCTCGAGGGAGTTGAGAAGGGATTCGTTGATCTCTTCGATCGGAAGTTCGGCATCCAGATAGATCTTGGAAGTAAAAACCTCTTCTCCGTACAGCGCGCGGTAGGCTTCGAAGATATGCTCGCGGAAAACCGGCAATTCTGGCGCGGGGAGGGTGAATCCTGCTGCCATCGGGTGCCCGCCGTATTCTAAGTCTTTTACGTTGGCGCGGGCGAGCAAATCCATAATGTTAACCTGTTCGATACTCCTTCCGGATCCTCTGGCGACGCCATCCTTATAGTCCAATGACATCAACAGCGTCGGTTTGTAAAATTTTGCTGAGAGACGGGAAGAAACAATTCCGATCACACCGGGATGCCAGTCTTCTTTCCACAAGACAATCACCGGCGCCTCCTGAAGATTCCGATCGTTTTTGAGCATGGTTTCCGCATCTTGATAGATCTGGTTTTCGATGAATTGCCTCTTTTCATTTTGCGAGGAGAGATACCGGGCGATCTCCATTCCTTCGGCCTCATCATCCGACAATAGCAGCTTCAACGCGGCATAGGCGCTTTCCAAACGCCCGACGGCATTCAATCGGGGGGCTATTTTAAACCCGATATCCTGTGTCATAATTTGTTCGACGTTGATTCCCGAGATTTCCATCAGTTTTTTAAGACCGATGCGCTTTGTATCCGCAATGTTCCGCATTCCTTTTCTGACGATCACGCGGTTTTCTCCTTTTAGCGGTACAATATCCGCGACGGTTCCCAGCGTCACTAAATCCAGGTATTCCATGATGTCGACCGGATTGCCCAATCGGCGCAAAAGAGCGTCCATTACCTTGAAAGCCACGCCGACGCCTGCCAATCCTTTATCGGGATAACAATCGTCCTGACGTTTAGGATTCACGACGGCTAACGCATTCGGCAGCTTCTCCTGGACTTCGTGATGATCGGTTATGATGACCTTGAAATTGAGAAAGTTTGCGTAATCAACCTCTTTGAAAGAAGAAATCCCGCAGTCGACGGTGATGATGTTGCGGACTTTTTTATTGAACAAATCGATGATGGCCGTTTGACTTAAGCCATACCCTTCCTCCAGGCGCGAAGGGATATAATAGCTGACCTTCCATCCCAGTTGGTGGAGAATCGAATAGACCATAGCGGTCGAAGTAACGCCGTCTACGTCATAGTCTCCGTAAATCACGATCGATTCTTTCTTGTCTCGAATCTTGATAAGGTAGTCGACCACCTTATCCACATCCTGCAACAGAAACGGATCGTAAAACTCAGTTCGGTCAGGATACAGGTATTCTTCGATCTCGTCTCCTTCGACGATGCCATTATTGACCAACACCCTGGCCAATATGCTTGTTATCCCGTGTCGGCGGGAAATCTGGTCGATGAGAGCCTGATCAGGACATAATTTTACCCATTCGCATTTCATCACTCCTTACTCCCTCTCATTTATTTTATACGATTATACCATAGCGGATACCGAATGAATTGACGCTTCTTGTTAAAACCCCTTGCCTATTCATGTTATAATCTCGCGATACATGATCGAAAATGGGGGCGAAAGATGAAAACGGTCATTCGGCTGGTTCTGATGATTGCGGTGTGCTTATTGCTCGCGCAATGCACCACGGATCTTCTTCTTTGGGAAAATGCGATTGAAGCCGGGAAAGCCTTTCTGAATACGGGCGATTTTTCCCGGGCGGCGGAGTATTTTCAGATCGCTTTCTCAAAAAGCGGGGACGAGTACGAGAAATCTCTTTCCAAAGCCTATGAAGCTTGGGCCAAGATCGGCATGGGAGACCTTCAGGCCGCCCAGTCCCTGCTGAATGAATCGATGGGGTACGCGACAAACGGGGTGAGCAACGCGGGACGTCTATACGCCTTATATTTTCAGGGAGACTATGCGGGCCTTTCTCAACGCTCTGCGGATATATACGCGATACCCTCGGATTTCTCGTTAAACCTAAGCGGCGATACGCTCACCAAAACTGAAATCGCGAATTTCCTGATGTTGGGATTAGCCGCTCATAACTCGAAAAACACGTTTATCAATTTCAAGTGGACTTTGGACGGTATCTATTCCGATCCGTTAATCGACGAAATGGAGGCGTTTTTCTTTTGAGAAGGCTATGCGTGCTTTGGTTATTGCTTTTTCCGGCTATCTTCCTCGCCATTATGCCCCCTCGGACACCTGCGGAAGAAAAGATCGCCCGCGGGGACCTGTCGATTCCGATCCTGACCGCGGAAGAACGCGGAAACGCCCAACACTCTCCCAAAGCCGCGGGTTCTTTCAAAGCCGTCGTGCTTTTGGTTGACTTTTCGGATCAGCCCGCGCGTGTTGATACAGCTTTTTTTCACGATCTTTTTCTTGGGCAAGGGATCGATTATCAGGTCAAATACCCGATTTCAACCAACACAAAAAGCGTCAAGGAGTATTATGAGTTTGTATCCGATGGGCAGTATGACATCTCTTTTGATATCTACGGGTGGTTCCGCCTTCCTCAAACCTACGCCTATTACATCGGGGATAATACGGGACTCGGGTCTTACCCCACGAACGCGCAACGTATGACGGAAGATGCGGTTAACATCGCGGATGCGTTAGTCGATTTTTCCAAGTATGACAATGACGATGACGGAAAGGTCGATTTTTTACTGATCGTGCACGCCGGAAGCGGGGCAGAGTTCGAAGGAGACGAAAACCAGATCTGGAGCCATCAATGGACGTTGCGGAGCGCGATGAACAAGGATGGAAAAGTCCTTAGTCGGTATTGCACTCAACCCGAATACTGGCTTCAGAAGGACGATATGACCATCGGGGTTTATGTTCACGAACTGGGGCATCTGCTCTTCAATCTACCGGATCTGTATGATATCTACGGCTCTTCCAAAGGGATCGGATATTGGGGACTGATGGGTTCCGGCAGTTGGAACGATAGCGAATCAATCTTCGACAGTCGCGAGGTTAGCGGTTTTGGAGGCGCTCCGGCCGAATTGACCGCTTGGAGCAAGTATACGATTGGATGGCTGACACCGACGGAAATTGTGGCCAATGAGGGCGAATACACCTTGTCGCGTGGAACGGTCCTGAAGTATACCCATCCGAGCGATCCCGACGAATACTTCTTTATCGAATACAAAGAGGATAACCCGTTTAATCGGTACATGCCTTCCTATGGGGGATTGATGATCTACCATATCGACGAAGGTTACTGGAACAACGTTTTTCCGTGGGTTCCGGGAAACGACCCCGCGCTCCACTACCACGTTGCGATCGAGCAGAAAGACGGGCTTTGGGAATTGGAAAAAAACTTGAATAGAGGAACTGCAGACGACTTGTTTTTCGAAGGGGATGCCTTTACCAGCATCACCCTCCCGACCAGCCACTTTTATGACGGCAGGAAAGGGCTATCGCTCAGTCAAATCACGATCGAACCGGGTCAAGCGGCTGTCTCGCTCAACGAGGGTTCTTTTGTCTATTTCATGATGTCGATCTCCGGAACAGAATACTATGACGTTTTCGTCAAAAAAGACCGGGATACGCTGCCGGCTGTTGTCGTCTCCAGTACAGGGGAAAGGCCCACAGTTACGAGGGTTCGAGAGTCTTTTTTCCGCTTCCGTATTTTTCAGGAAGAGTTCGATTTTACGCGGGTAGACGGGATTCAACTCAAAAAAGCGCCGCGTTCGAGGGTGATGCCTTAACGTCAGAAGTGCTTTAAGGAAAAACGGAGGGCCGATTTTCTTCACCCGGCGCTTACCCTCCGGAAGAAAGCAGGTATCGAGCTAATCCATAGAGAAAAAAACCGGACGATTGTCCGGTTTTTTTAGTGGTCTCCGTGGTGGTGTTGACAGGCCTCGTCTTTGGATAGTTCGGTCAACCGGTTCTGCTTTATCGCTTCGATCACTTCTTCCACAGTCGTTGCCGTACGGTTTACGAATACTTTCATACCCATCCCGTTGAGTTTGTCGATCGCTCGGGAGCCCATCCCTTGGCATACCACTGCGTCGATATGAAATTCCGCCAGTTTTCCAGCCGGGCGGCAATTACCGTGACCGTGTTCGGCTTCTTCGTTTTCGAACCATTCGATCTCTCCGCTGTCCGTCTCGACGATCGCGTACAGCGGCGCGCTGCCAAAGTGCTCATGCGTCTTGGATTTGCTACCGTTTTTTTCTGAAACCGGAATTGCTACTTTCATCTTCTTCCTCCTTATGGATCGGCCCGCCCTCTATCCGGATCGCTTTCCGGTTGATCAGAGCGTCCGCTATCTTAGTTCTTGCTGACCCGATTATGTTTCCGAAGGTTTGCCGCGAAACGCCCATCGATCTCGCCCCTTCTTCTTGAGAAGCCTTGAGATAGTCCGCCCATCGAACCGCTTCCAATTCGTCCAAAGTGAGGGAAACTTCTTCCCTTTTGCACCGCCGGATACCACTTGGCTCAAATATTCTAACATCGGTAGAAAGGCGTATCGTTCGGCAAATCTTTGGCCTGCCGCATCTTCCGTGATTATTTATTGGCATATGCCAATTATAATACAAAGGGAAACCCGTGTCAAGCCTTTGTTTACAGAGTCGGCATGTTGCTGATTCCTAAACGGAACATCCGCCAAGGTAACGTCCTTCTATTTGGGGTTGAAGTATGTTATAATCCTGCAATCTAAAAGTTCGTGCCCATAAGCGTCTGTAGAAGTCCTCTTCTAAGGACTCTTACGATAGGATTCAACACTACTTGGGGGTGGAACATGAAAAAAGTATCTCTGTTATTAATGCTCACAGTAATGCTCCTCACGTTGTCTTTCGGTCAAGCCGCTCTTGAAGAAGCCGGACCGGCCATTTTAAAAGCTGGTATCCTCAAAATCGTCGATGAATCAGTCCTAACCGCTAACGAATTTAAAGAAGCGGTACAAAAAGCATTTCCGGGAAAAGAAGGTTATGTGACGGCGGGAGTAGCGACGGTATCCCGAACGGAGTTCATCACGACGATGATTAAAATTCTTGGTTTGTCAGAAGAGGCTTTGCAGTATGCGGAAGTCGTTACCATGGCCAACGATGAAGATCAAGTGGCATCTTTCGCCGCCGGCGCTTTTACGGTAGCTTTCAGAAGCAACCGCCAACTGCTGAACTATCGGTACGGGCACCTTTTGGATCCATGGTCCGCCATCACCAAAGAGGAAGCGGCTTTATCCTTCTATATGGCCCTCAATCCGCCAAAAGTCGGTGGCACCTTGACGACGGCTGTCGGAGCGGATGCTCCCGGGTTCAATACGCTTTTCACCTCTTCCGGGTTGACCTGGACCGTTTGCAACATCATCGCCGACGGCTACATCGGCTCCAACCAGGACGGGTTCTATACGCCGCGTATGATCAAAAGAATCCCCACCTTGGACAATGGATTGCTGGTCGTACACGACGATGACTCGATGTCGATCACCTATGAGTTGAGAAAAGGGATGAAATGGCATGACGGCGCTCCCGTCACCGCCCGCGATGCAAAGTTTCAATGGGAAGTTATGACTTCCGGCGCTCCGGTGACCTCCAACTCGTTCGAAACGTCGGTAGACGCCGTTGACATTATAGACGACCACACCTTCACGATTCACTTGAAAGAAAAGTCCGGAAGCGGTTATTTCGGCTCTTCCGTTTACGCTTATTATTTCGGTTGGTTCCAGATTCCTGAGCACCTTTTCCGAAAAGATTTCGAAGAAGCCAAAAAGAATGATCGCTGGGAAGAATTCGTGCAAAAAGTAACCCGGACTCCTGTCATGACCGGCCCTTACAAGTTCAAAGAGTACAAAGAAGGACAATACATCGTTTTGGAAGCCTTCGACGAGTATTTTATGGGTCGCCCGAACATCGATACCCTCGTAATGAAAATCATCCCCGACGCGGACGTCACGTACGCGGCAGTCAAGAATGGAGAATTGGACTTTGGCCGGTATACGCTTACGATGAAACAGTCCCTCCAATTGGAAAAGGAACACGGCGATCTCTTCTCCGTCTACTACGTGAAAAACGTAGCGCCGGATCTCATCTTCCTGAACTTCCGAGACCCCGACGATCTGTCTAAACCAAACTTCTTCTTCGGAGACGTGCGTGTCCGGCAAGCCCTAATGCATGCGATCAACCGGGATGCAATCAACAATTTGATCTATAGCGGAAAAGGCGAAATCTGCCATACTTGGTTGACACCGCTTCATATCATGAGAGAGGCGCTCGATGACCCAAGCGTTAAAAAATACGCCTATGATGTTAAGAAGGCGAAGGACTTATTGGCCGAAGCCGGTTGGAAAGCGGGTAGAGGCGGAATACTGGAAAAAGATGGGAAAGCCTTTAAATTCCCCTTATTACTGGGCGCGGGCAGCAGCGACTACTTGACCATGGCTCAGATGATACAAGGAATGCTCAAACAAGTGGGTATCGAGATGGAAATCGATACCAAACCGGGTTTGACGATATGGGAACTGCAACCGCAAGGCAAGTACCATGCCAATCTATCCGGTTGGGGTTATGGCATCTCCGATGAAGCTGTGTACTACTGGACGGAAGATATGATTCCTTCGGAAGCGAATGGATTTGGAGGCACCAACTACATCGGCTGGGTTAACGAAGAAAGCGACGCGTATGCGTACAAAGCGTTTGCCGAGCTTGACCAAACCAAAAAAGTAGAATACTATGCGAAACATCTGGCCCTCTGGGCAAATGATCTGCCTTACCTCCCCTTAGTGGCGGCGCCGACTCCGATATTCGCGAAAGAGTACGTTAAAGCGTTTGATGCCGGCTACGATAACGGGCTGGGTTGGATTATTCAGAACTGGTATATCGATCGATAACCGCAGGCGCTTAACGGTTTTTTAACTCATGCCAAAAAGAGCGCGGAACTTCGGTTCAGCGCTCTTTATTTCAATCGAAGAGGATCTCGAAAAGGAGAGTATGCCGATGTTGTTCAAAGAATTAATCCAAGATGTTCCGGAATATAAACGGTTTTTTACAGTCTCTGAAATGGATGAGCGTTCCAAAGCGCTTGCGGAAAAGTATCCCGATCGTGTGAAAATTCATTGCGCCGGGTATTCCAGAAAAGGGGAACCGATATACGTCCTCCAAATCGGAAAAGGAAAGCACAACGCCCTTCTTTTTGGTTGTCCGCATCCGAACGAACCGATCGGGGCGATGATGTTGGACGCCTTAAGCGAGCTATTGGCGAAAGATGATCCGCGGTTGAGAGATCTGGACTATACCTGGTACCTCATCAAAGTGATCGATATTGACGGAACGAAACTCAACGAGAAGTGGTTCGCCGACAGTTCGTCTATTCGCAAATACGCTGAAAACTTTTACCGTCCGGCCGGATACCAGCAAGTAGAATGGACTTTCCCGATCGAATATAAAACGTTAAAGTTCGAGAAACCCCTTCCGGAAACACAGGTGTTGATGGATCTCATCCGGGAGAAGAAACCGATTTTTATGTACTCTCTGCATAATTCCGGATTCGGAGGCGTTTATTATTATGTTTCCAAAGATTTAGGCCAAGGGCTTTTCAAGGACTTTCAAGAATTGCCCGGTTTGTTCAAGCTTCCGCTCAACTTGGGGGAACCCGAAGCGCCCTTCTTGAAGAAGCTGGAGCCCGCGATCTTCCAGCTGTTCGGGATGAAAGAAGAGTACGACTATATGGAAAAACACCTGCCGGAAGGCGTCGACCCGGCAACCATCATTCGGGCGGGTACGAGTTCGGATGATTACGCGAGTTCGGTAGCCGATACCTTTTCGCTGGTTTGCGAGATGCCTTACTACTACGACGCGCGTGTGGATGACCAGACGCTTCTTCCGGAGACCCGCCAGCATTATTTGAAAGAATCGCTGAGCCATTCCAAGAGCCGGTACGAAGCGATGAAACAAATCTATGACTTGGTCGCGGGCGAAATCAAAGACAAAGATTCCGGTTTTTACCATGCGATCGCGAACTATCTCGAAACGATGCCCGGAAGCCTTCAGGCAACAGAAAACTGGATCGAAACCGATGAAACCCTCAAAAAACCAGCGTCTGTTGCCGAAATGTTTGACAACACTTACGCGACCCGTTTCTACGAATCTCTTAGTTTAGGCATCCTACGCCGGTTTATCGATGAGAACATCGGTTTGGGCGGCAACAAAGACATTCTCGAAAAAGCAAAGAAGAAAGCCGACGAACTGTTTGAAGCGACGATCGAATTCCTCGAAAAAAACTTGCGGTATCACGCGATTCCGATAAAAGATTTGGTATGCGTCCAAATGCTCGCCGGGTTGAATACGATGGCGGTCTTACAGCAAAAGGAGTAATAGTTTGAAGGTTTATTTCTTAAAACGCGTTTTAGAGTTGATACCAGTCTTTTTCGCGATCTCTTTCATTATTTTTATGCTGATCAACCTCATGCCTGGGGATCCTCTGATCCAGATGCGGATGGAGAACCCCCGGTCTTTTATGAACGATCCCGAACGGTTGCAAGCCTTACGCGATTACTACCATCTGGATGATCCGCTGATCGTCCGCTATTTGACGTGGTTGAAAAGTATGCTGACCGGCGATTTCGGATATTCGAGCATGTATAAACTGCCGGTTAAAGACCTCATTTTCTCTCGGTTGCCGAATACGCTCTATTTGACAGTCGTCTCCTGGCTGCTCGGGTTGATCGTTGCCCTGCCGATCGGTATTTTTTCGGCTTTGAAGAAGTATTCGCTTTTCGACTACTCCGCGACGGTTGCCGCCTTCATCGGGATATCGCTTCCCAGTTTTTGGTTCGCTCTGATGGCGATCATCGTTTTTAGCGTTCATCTCAAATGGCTGCCCGTGTCGGGGATGAGCACCTACGGTTTGACCGGTGAATGGCGCGTCTTCTGGGATGGCGTTCGTCACTTGATTTTACCTGCGTGTGTCTTGGGTTTCGTACAGGTCGCTTCGTGGGTGCGGTATATCCGTACGGCCATGCTGGAAGTACTGGACCAGGACTACGTTCGGACAGCCTATGCCAAAGGAGCGCCCGAACGCAAGGTCATCATGCGCCACGCCTTGAAAAACGCGATGATTCCCATCGTTACCATCATCGCGCTGGACATTCCCTACTTTTTCGGCGGCGCTTTGATCATCGAGACGATCTTTTCCTGGCCGGGGATGGGCCGGCTGATGTATCAGGCGGTCATCGGGAGCGACTACAATTTGGCGATCAGCTGCCTTATGTTTTTGACGGTCATCACACTGATTTCAAACCTTGTCGCCGATTTACTCTATGTGTTGATCGATCCGAGAATTCGTATTACGAGAAAGGCTTGAGGTGTGTTATGCGTAAGTCATTCCTATGGTATCGGAAAAAATTGGAAAAGATCGAGGAAGCCGCCTCGCCGTTAAATGTCGTGACCTATCGAAAACTTGTCTGGATGAAGTTTAAAAAGCATCGCCTGGCGTTAATGGGCGCGATTATCTTAATTTTTTTGGTTCTCTTTTCGTTCGTAGGCCCTTTGTTTACCGCCGTGAGTTACGAAGATATGGACTTTGGATCCATCTTCGTTCCGCCTTTCTCCAGCGGGCATTTTTTAGGGACGGACGAATTGGGACACGACGTTTTAATCCGGTTGATGTATGGCGGACGCGTCTCTCTTTTCGTCGGTTTCGCTTCCGCGTTGCTGACCACACTCATCGGGACCGCTGTCGGCATGTTTTCAGGGTACTACGGCGGCTTTCTGGATCGTTTACTGATGCGTTTTGTGGATATCATGCTATCGATTCCGACGTTGCCGATCCTCTTGACCCTAACCTTGGTGTTCGGTTCGGGCATTTCCGGCATCATTCTCGTGTTGACTGTTTTTGGATGGATGGGGATTGCTCGACTTGTGAGAGGGTTGACGCTAACGATTCGGGAATCGGAATACGTTGTCTCTGCGAAAGCCGTCGGTGTGCGAAACTGGTCCGTCCTGTTCAAACATGTGCTGCCAAACGTTCTTCCGGTCATCATCGTATCGGCGACCCTCAATGTTTCTTATGCGATCCTGACCGAATCCTCTCTCAGCTATCTGGGTTTGGGGATACAACCGCCTATGCCCTCCTGGGGCAATATGCTCCAAAAATCGATGAATTATATTCTGGGAACAGCTTCAGGAGTGACCCCGTGGTGGTTGACATTCTTCCCCGGACT
>JAAYCF010000224.1 GCA_012744415.1 Thermotogaceae bacterium | reverse complement strand
GTCCGGGGACGGTATCCGAAAAGAATCCGCTCTATATCCCGGTATTATACGGTGGTGCCGCCGGTCCCGACCTGATCGAAAGCGCAAAGGCTTGCCATCTCTCTCCCGAGCAACTGATAACTAAGCATCTTTCGACTGTATACCGTGTCTACGCAATCGGGTTTTTGCCGGGATTTCCGTACCTTGGCCTACTGCCGAAAAAGCTTTCCCTTCCACGGTTGGAGACACCGCGGAAGCGGGTGGCGAAAGGCTCGGTGGCGATCGCCAACCGACAAACGGGCATCTATCCGCGCGAAAGCCCCGGAGGATGGCGCCTCATCGGGCGGACGCCTTTTGAGCTGTTTAACGGAAGCGAAGATCCGCCTACCCTATTTCAAACGGGGGACACCGTAAGATTTGTCGCGGTTGATGAAACAGAGTTTGAAAACATCCGAGCCAGAGTGGCGCGAGGAAACTGGATGCGTTACGAAAAGGATTGGGGGCAGATCACGGAATGAGGTTCCTGTCAAACGGCTTTTATCAGGCGGTTGTCGGTATCGTACAAACCCATTTCGAAAGGTTCGGGGTCGGGCCTTCCGGGCCGATGGATCTACGCGCCTACCGCCTTAACCATCTGATACTCGGTAACCGCGAAGGAGAAAAAGTGCTCGAAATGACGGGGCTCTTGCCTACAATCGGCTTTGAAGAAGCGGTTAGCTGCGCGGTAACCGGAAAACCGGTTAAGATCGTATGCGACGGACATTTGATTCCGATGTGCCGCTCTTTCGACGTTCTTCCCGGTTCCGTTTTATCCTTCGAAAGGCTCGAAAATGGGGGATGGACCTATTTTGGCGTCGGCGGAGGAATAGAAGAAATCTCGGGGCGGCAGGTACGATTGAAAGCCCCGACGCTTAATGGGTGGGTATCCTTCCTTCCGGATGATCTTTATCGTGAAGCACCAAAAGACGAACCCATTCGGGTCGTCGCCGGTCCCGAGTGGGACTGGTTCGATTCTCGAGCGCAGGAGGCGTTCTTAAACCAAAACTATCGTGTCGATTCCATCGATCGCATGGGGTACCGGCTGCAAGGAAAGCCGATTCTTTTGCGTAAACCACGCGAGTTGATCTCTTCGCCGGTCAGCACCGGAACCGTACAAGTTACCGGCAGCGGTCAGCCGGTCGTATTGATGGCAGGAAGGCAGACGATCGGGGGATATCCCCGAATTGCCTTCGTTTCTCCGACTGACCTGTCCCGCCTATCGCAAACGGGTGAAGGCGAGATAGTCCGTTTTCGAAAAACATCGATCGAAGAAGCGGAACAGGACTGGAAAGCGGAAAACGAGCAATTGTTACGACTGGCGCAGATTCTGAAAAATCAACGAAACTCCCTCCTCTTCTCCGCATCCGTCCAAGTCTCGGATCGTCGGTTCTACGTGCAAATGACACGATAGTCCTGATCCATTCGGGTTTTTAGCCTTGCCGTGCGACGAGAAGGCCGACCAAAGGGTGGATTTCGACCAACAGGGCCCGATCGAAATACGAGCGAGCGGTTTCCCGCAACCAGAAGGCATTGGGCGGAAAATCCGTCTCTCCTTCATCGTAGAAGACCGCATCCCATGCCTCCGGAATCCTCTTGGGGTCGACGAACCACATCAGATCCGC
>JAAYCF010000223.1 GCA_012744415.1 Thermotogaceae bacterium | reverse complement strand
CGTTTCTTGACGATCGCGGGCTTTGAATGGACGTTGACCGGTCAAGGCCATATCACTGTATACGATACACAAAGTTATACCCATCGCGATGAGAGCGATTTGTACCAATTGTACGACTGGCTGTACACGCAAGGAGGAATTGGTTCTTTTGCGCATCCCGGCGAAAAATATGGGGATTTTTTCGACTTCGAGTACTTTCCAAAGGCTGACCAAGTGATGCACTTGATTGAATTGGGGAACGGGAGCACTTACGTCTCCCGCTGCATCAACGAAGAATATTACGACCGGTATCAGCGGGCTTTAGCGAGAGGGTGGCATCTCGGCGCGGCTGCCAATCAGGACAATCACGAAGCGAATTGGGGTTCCGGCAATTCGCTGCGCACGGGCATTATGATGGAGAGTTTAACGCTTGACGACTTATATAAGGCTTTAAGAGCCCGTCACACCTTTGCGACGGAAGATTCCGACGTCAAGATCTATTTCGGTACGGATGAGGCCATGATGGGGGATATTCTCTATGATCGGGAAGAAGTGACTTTTACGGTTTCGTATTCGGATCCGGGAGATTCGATCAAAACGGCTCAAGCCGTCTATTCGGGTGGCGTCATGGAGCTGCCGGTTCTTGGTGACGAATGGGAAACCACCTTTTCTCTTTCGATCGATAAGCCTTATGAATGGGTTTTCATTCGCGTGGAGCAAAGCGATACCAACGAGGTCATCACTTCACCGATCTGGATACAGGATTCGAAAAAGATCTATCTTTTCAACACCTTTTCCTATCCAGAACGGATTGTCCGCCGCCAACCCTTCAAGTACGGTTATGAGATCGCCAATCTGAATGAGGAAGAGAGAACGGTTGTGTTTGAAATAAAAGATCCGGAGGGGGAGATCCTCTTTCAAAAATCCATCTTCTTAGAACCGTTAGGGTTATTCAAGGAAGTGATCGAACTCATCGCCCCGACGAAGGCTTTGACCCTTTACCTTGATGGAACGCCCTACTGTGACGCCGGGTTGGAAGAGGTTTCGTTTATCGCCGGAATCGACACTTCACACGAAAACTACTATTTGAAAGAACTCGAACCGCTCTCAAATTACCTCATTAACTTGGGTGGAGAAACGGTGCCGATCAAGGGGTCTCTCAACGCGGCCAAATTGGACAATTGTAATTGGCTGATCGTGCCCATACCCCCTTCCGATGCGATGATGCCGTCTTTCGCGGTGTTGTCGAAAAAAGATGTTGATTTACTTAAAAAATACGTTGATCGCGGCGGGCATTTCATCTTCGTGTTACCTCAAAAAGGTAGCTTGCCTTCAACCATTTCGTCCTTTGAACAATTCTTTGCGGAAATCGGTCTCGGGATTCACTTTTACGAAGAAGGTCGCGGGATCGAAGCGAAAGATAAAGCCATCACCACGGAGTCCGGCGCCCATTTCGTCTTTCTAACGTGGGAGGAAGCGACGGATCGTGACCGTGTAGCGGGGGCATTGAAGGGACTCAGCCATCTCTGGTAATCAGAATCACCCCGATTGACGATGATGTTTCCCCCGGGACGTGTTTTTTGTCGCGGGGGAAACTTATCGAATACCGTTTTGAGGGGTTAACAGATATTTCACACGGTAAAAGACACGGAAGGGATTGACAAAGAGGGGTAGATATGATAAGATAGGCGAGGTTTGTAAGGAAGGATACGGGAATAAGGAAGAAGGGAAGGGCCCGTAAAGGGGAAGGGCTCGGACGATTTTCGGTCTTTGAAAAGCAGATAATAGGCGAAT
>JAAYCF010000222.1 GCA_012744415.1 Thermotogaceae bacterium | reverse complement strand
CCCAGTTTACCGATCAGAAAACAGCGGATGAGATCTTCTCGGCCGTTGCTTTCCCCCCCATAGGGGCGCCGATTGAAGAAAACCAGAAGGCCACGATTCTATTGATGAAACGAATGCAAGAGCGGCTGCCGGAAGAAATTTTCAAGAAAGTCCTTGCGGGAAACCATCATGAAATTCCTTCAGAAAAGTTCGAGGAAAGCAAGAATAAGTTTAAAGAGTTAAACGGGGATATCGACGCATTCCTAAAATACCGGCATGAACAACAGGTCGCCGAATTGGACGATTATTGCCGCCAGGGAAAGATCTGGTACGAACAGATCCTGACACCGGAAACGGTCGCTTTTGTTCGGGATCATCCCGAGATTCAAGGGGGTGTCCGAGAGGGAAACGTAATCTATTTAACAAAAATTCCATTTGAACCTCAGAAGTACATAGATGAAACGGATCCTGACATCAAGCGGTACTACGCCTGCCATTGCCCCTTTGTCCGCGCCTCGCTGCTAACCAATGACGAGCGGGTTATTCCGGAATGGTGTTACTGCAGCGCGGGTTTTGAAAAGCAACTGTTCGACACGATCTATGAAAGAGAACTCCCGATAAAGGTATTAGAAACACCATTTATGGGCGATCTGCGCTGCCGGTTCGCTATCTATATTGATGAAGAAGAGGTGTCGAAATGAAAAGCGTGCTGTTTTCTATCCTTTTAGTTTCTTTAGCGGTTACTGGGTTTCCCGAAGGCCAGACCTACCCTTCGAAGAAATTGCTTGAATGGGCGGATTTGAAAGCGGGCAAGGGTCCGGTTTACGGTCAAGGTTGGTCGCCGGACGGCAATCGAATCGTAACGGCCGATTTCGATCAAATACGGGTATGGAATGCCAATAACGGTAGAGAGTTGGCGGTTATGAAAGGTCACACGGAGTTTATTTGGGGACTCGCGTGGGCTCCGGACGGGCAGATCGTCGCTTCCGCCAACCAGGACGGAAGCGTTCGCTTATGGAACATGGAGGACTATTCGCAAATAAAACAGATGCAAACGGGATGGGCGTTTTGCGTCGCTTGGCTTCCCGACGGGAAAAAACTGGTTACCGGAAATCGAGGGGGTTTTGTCCAAATTTGGGACAGAGAGAGCGGCGAATTGATCCAGACATTTACGAGCGGCAACTACTCTTTCATCATCAGCGTCGCCTGTTCTCCCGACGGAAAGACGATCGCGGCTGGCAGGTTAAACGGAGAGATCGAATTGTGGGACGTGGAGACGTCTCAAGTACGATTAACCTTAAACAACTATTCTGAATCCCGATGCGATGTCAACGGTTTGGCGTGGTCACCGGACGGGGGGTTACTCGCTTCGGCGCATCAAGATAAAACCGTGAGGATTTGGGACGGCGTCAATCCGAACCCGATTCAATCCCTGGAGGCTCATGCGGGGTGGGCGCGCGGTCTGGCGTGGTCACCGGACGGCAGTCTGTTAGCCACAACCGGAGAAGATAAAAAAATCTACCTCTGGGATACGAAAACGTGGGAAAAATACGCTTGGGAAGAGCATAGTTTCCTACCGGTTTGGAGCATTTCGTGGTCGCCGGACGGGAAAAAGGTCGCCTCGGGAGCGGGGAAATATGAAACCCCTCATACAGGGGCCACGATCATTTGGATCGTGCCGAGCCTTTAGGATTCTGTCCGACGCGGAACATCTGACGCCGGATCGCTCGACTTTAGTCGAGCATGCTTTTTTATAAAAACGCCGGCGAAAAGTTATTGGGCATGCTTTTTCTATATGAGCGGTCGCGAAGAGTTATTGGGGAGCGCTCGACTTTAGTCGAGCATGCTTTTTTATAAAAACGCCGGCGAAGAGTTATTAGGCACGCTTTTTCTATATGAGCGGTCGCGAAGAGTTATTGAGGAGCGCTCGACTTTAGTCGAGCATGCCCTTGACATTTCATTTGAGAATGAACGAGGGGAAACCCTCATGCCCAACTAAAGTTGGGCGCTCCCAAAAAGCGCTTTTACTCCGACCGATTGGATAACCAAGTGGAGATTTTTCGTATTGTATCTTCGATCACGATTTGATCGTCCAGTTCTTTCGCCGGGATCCGCTCGACACGATACCCACTTTGCTCCAACAAAATTTGCTGGCGTTTGTCCAAAGCCTTTCGGTTTTCGTGGTAAGCGTCCCCATCGATATAGATCAGGATTTTTTCTTGAGGATAGGCGAAGTCGACCCGCGTGCTGACGCCCGGTTCCTTCACAACGTATTGCCTGATCGGTTGGGGCAAGCCGTATCGCGCGAGGATCTGTTCGAATGCGTCTTCCGCGGGAGACTCTGTTTCCCGGCATTGAGGTTCTTCAATCAGCGCCCGTTTTGCCGGAATCTCGATCACGGCGCCACCTCTATGTCCCACCACTTCTTGCATACAGACGATCGCCGCTTCGCGATTGAGAACGGTATGATACGCTTGGTTCCAGTAAGTTTTTAGGCACTTGTAGCACGCGCTCGCGCAGTCGCACCCCGAGAGATGTTTGATCGCTCGTTGGTGGATCTCTTCGAAAGCGTCGAAGGCTAATTCCAGGATACCGGTACCGCCCGGAACCGTCTCGAAAAAGATCGGGGAATACGTGACGCCTTTTGTCATAATAAAACTGTCCCAGGATTCTTTCCCGTTTTCTAAAACGAATTCCATTCCCAACCGGAAGGCTTCCATCCAATTGATCGCTTCGTTTCGCGTTTCAAATGGGCCGAAGGAAAGCCAATCCGAAACGAAGTGGGCGTGCAAGAGCAACTTTTGCTTGAGCACATCGTCCTTAGGAACCTTCCGGTGGTATAGTTTGTCCATATGCCTCTGATACTCTTTCTGCCCGGCTGCCGTTTCAGAAAAAACAGTGCCGTCTTCATTACAAACCAAAAAACCGTAACCACTTTTGGCGATCCGTTTTTTTATGCCGGTGTTCACGAGCGTAATTCGATCTTTTCTGCAAAACGTCACCGCTCTTCCGGCAAATTCGCGTGTCTTTCCTCCCAGATGATAATCCTGAACCAATCCGCGAATATCGTATGAAACGATCGAACGCCGGTTTTCATCGTCCCCGATGCTGCCTTCCCGTTTCAGGTTTCCGTCGCAAATGTGCGCCGAATCGCTTACACAGTCTCCTGGTTGCTCATACCTCGGCCCGGTTTTATTCACGGGTTCGATTGTTTCCGTACCGACAAGGAATTGTCCTACAAAACCCTCAAAACCCGATAGGGTGTCCATATGGTATTTCGAAGGGGTAAATCGTTTTCCAAGCGCGTAGATCCGAGATACCGGCGCGAATTCTCTCAATGCCAACGCGTAAGGCCGATCGATTTCGATGATTGCGTCTTCTTCAAAATTTACCATGACCATGCTGCCTTTCTGAAGAGCGTAACCGGGAAAGAATCCGTATTCGGAAAGCACTGATAAGGTGTAATAGTCGCCGGCGCGGGTTGCAAGGCTTTCTTCTTTCAACGCTTTTAGCACTTCTCCGATCAACCGGATTTTTGTACCATAACTGTCTGTCGTCAGTAAATGGATCCTTTCTCTTTTCATCGTCAAGTACCGTTTTCGAAGGTGGTTGAGGATGGCGTTCAGTTCTTTGGGCATTTCGCGTATGAAAAAGGACATTAGCGAATCGATCCCCCCTGAAAACGCGCGTTTATCTTCGAGGGAGAAGGAGTTTAGAAAACGATTCAACGCAACCCGCAACGCGCTTTCGTACTTCTCCAATAAAGACCGTAGGCTTGTGGCGTAGTCTTCGTTCTTCGTTATTTCTTCTTCAGGAGTCAAACCCAGCCAATCGATCTGGGCGAAATAACGCCCGATATGGCGTGGCAAATAATTGTCGAAGAGCGGCTGGTCCGACTCTTTCAACTGTTGTTGGAGTGTTGTCGTCCAGAGAGAGTGGAGGTGTTTTTGGATGAGCGGGAGGTTAGACAGACTAAACCTCGGCGCCTGAATCTCTCCTCGAATCATCTCAGGCGGATTGTCGTAGTAATAGAGGTCGTGGGCGGTTTTTCCGCAATACACCATCACCGTCGCAATCCGCTGGCGGCGTCCCGCGCGACCTGCCCGTTGGTCATAGTTCGCGGGCGTCGGGGGTACATTCGCCATAGTAACCATATCGAGCTTGCCGATATCGACGCCGAGCTCGAGTGTTGGCGTCGCCACGATACAGTTAAGTCGGCTATCGGGGTTCTTGAAGTCTTTTTCTATCTGTTCCCGCTGTATACTGTTTACCTGACCGGTATGCTCGCTCGCATTGATCGGCCGCTTTTTGAGATATACCGTATAGTTTTTGACCGCGTAGTCGTCGTAAGAGACGGAGGTTCGTTCCAACCTTCCTTGACATCTCCATGAAGGGCAATCCGCAGTCGCGATCTCACGATTGAAACGCGTCGCGCAAACAGAACATTGATAGACCGGCGTCTCGTTCGGCGTTT
>JAAYCF010000221.1 GCA_012744415.1 Thermotogaceae bacterium | reverse complement strand
GTTTCTCGCGCGGGTTTTGGAGCGCCGAACTTTAGTTCGGCATGGTAAGCGGGGCTCTGACGCGATTATCCGTCTTTGCGATGTTATGAAGTGAAAAAGGCATGCCCGACTAAAGTCGGGCGCTCCATTTCTTAGAGCGCTCCACGTAAGGTGCTCCCTGTTGTTAGGCGTTCCCTATCACGTAATCCATTAAACGAAAAAGAAGCGAAAGATAGAAAAAATGCAAATAAACCGGCTCAGCCGTGTGCGCGGTGACAATCCGAAAGGAGAAGGGAATATGAATATTCCATACGCCAGACAATGGATCGAAGAAGATGATATTGAAAGAATCGCAAAGGTTCTCAGAGGTGATTGGTTGACGCAAGGACCGACGGTCGACGCTTTTGAGCAGGCTATCGCCGAATACGTCGGCGCTTCGTACTGCGTGGCTTTCAATTCCGGAACGGCTGCGTTGCATGCGGCGATGTACGCCGCAGGGGTTAAAACAGGTGATGAGATCATTACGACGCCCATCACCTTTGTCGCCACCTCCAACTCCGCCCTTTATCTGGGGGGGCACCCTAAGTTTGTCGATATTGATCCAGAAACAGATTGCATCGATATTTCAAAGATAGAGCAAGCGGTCACGCCAGCGACCAAGGTCTTCGCGCCGGTGGACTATGCCGGTTTTCCGATCGACATCGATCCGATTATGAGATTGGCGCGCGACAAAGGCATCGTCGTAATCGAAGACGCCGCCCACGCCTTGGGCGCGGACCGAAACGGAAAAAAGGTCGGCACTCAGGCCGATATGACGATGTTTAGTTTCCACCCGGTGAAGCATATCACGACGGGTGAAGGCGGAGTCATCGTCACCAATAACGAAGCTTTCTATAAGAGCATGAAAGTCTTCCGCACCCACGGGATCACGAAAGAATCCGCATCCTTTCGCCTTGAAGAGGAAGGCCCTTGGTACTACGAGATGCAAGTCCTGGGCTTCAATTATCGGATCACCGATTTCCAATGCGCGCTCGGGATCTCCCAGCTCGAAAAACTGCCTGCTTCGCTCGCGCGGCGACGCCAAATCGCCGAAAAGTATTATTCCGGGCTGAACGCCTTGAAAGGCGTGCGGTTGCCTCCGCTTCCCAAAAACAACCAGACAACCCACGCGTTCCATCTGTTCCCGGTACTGTTTACCGATAAAGATAGGAAAGAAATCTTTTTATCCTTGAAAGAGAAAGGGATCTTCGGGCAGGTTCACTACATCCCGGTTCATCTGCAACCGTACTATCGAGAACGCTTTGGATTCAAACCGGGCGATTTCCCGATCTCAGAAGCCTTCTATCAAAAAGAGATCAGTATCCCGATGTTCCCGAAGATGTCCGACGAAGAGGTCGACTATGTGATCTCTACCATCCAAACAATCTGCGGTTAATAAAATGAAAAAAATCCTTATCCGAACCCACGGTGGAAAACGTGTCGGTTTGGGTCATTTGATGCGGTGTCTGTCGATCGCGAAAGGATTAAGGCGTTTCGCGCAGACGACGCGATTCGATGTGGAATGGATCGTTAACGAGGAGATCATCCCGTTCATCGAAAGTGAAGGATTCCCCGTAACACGATCAGAGCGCTTTTCCACGGAAGAAGAAACGCTCTTCCTCTTAAACAGACCGGATGGTATCCTTTTTGACGCTTACGGCGCAGGAAACCCTTACCTGACCTTTCTCAAATCGAAAGCTAAAACAGTCATCGTGATCGATGACAATAATGACCAGTACGCTTCCAGGGATGTGGATGCCGTCGTTAATGGCAATATTAACGCGGAGAGATTGTCTTACAACGAAAGCTTCCCCCAAGCGCAACGGTGGCTCGGTCCCGCGTTTTTAGCGATGAAAGAGGAATATTGGGAATCGGAAGAAATCGGCGCGCCGGAACCCGGAAGTGTTATGGTGACCGTTGGAGGCGCGGATCCCCTCCATCTGATGGAATCCCTTGCGCGCGCCCTGGAACCCTATCCTCATCGAAAGACCCTCATTATCGGACCAGCTTTTGAAAAGTCTGAAACGGAGCGTTTGAAGGAGTCTTTTACCGAAGGATATGACCTCGTGTTTTCACCCCGGTCACTGAAACCGCTCATCCAGCGCTCCGAAGTGGTGCTGACCGCCTCCGGGTCCACCGTATATGAGGTGTTGCGACTAAATCGTCTGCCCATCCTTTTCGAATTGGCGGAGAATCAAAGACAGATCGCCTGCATTTTAGAAGAATCGGGTATCCCGAATTTAGGCTGGTATACGCACCTGTCTTCCGCGCGCATCCATCAAGCAATCTTGGATACCGTACAGAATAAGGGTCGCCTATACGAGAAATGCCGCGCTCTGTTCCCGATTTTTGACGGCCAAGGGGTTCCCCGGATCGTTGAAAAAATAGAGGCGCTCATTGCTTAGGGTACCTAACGGGAGGAAAGAACGATGGATAAGGAAAAGTCCAAACTCTCGAAACTGACATTGGGGACCGTTCAATTGGGTATGCCTTACGGCATCGCAAACCGAAGCGGAATGCCCGATGAAGCCATAGCACAAGACATTCTGGAAGAGGCCTGGCGTAACGGCATCACCTCTTTCGACACGGCAGCGGCTTACGGTGAAAGTGAGAAACGTATCGGCGCGTTTGTCGAAAAACATCCCGAACGGGTTCCCTTTTTGTTTATCGCGACGAAAGGGACTCTCAAACCGCCATCCGCGTTGACCGAAGAAGCACTAAAAAGAGCCCTCTTCGAGCAGTTGGAAACATCGAAAGCGGCTTTAAGGCTTCCAACCGTTCCCCTCTATATGGCGCATCGTTACGAAGACCTTCGCCACTATGCCAAAGCCTACTCTGCCTTTTTTCGGCAAGCAAAAGAACAGGGGCGAATTCGTTGGGCAGGCGTATCGCTTTACTCACCCGAAGAGGCCGAGGAGATTTTAAACCCGCAAAGGGACACGCCACCTCTTGATGTTTTACAGATCCCGTTGAACCTCTTCGATCGCCGGTTTTTGGAAAACCGTTTGATCGAGCGGTTAAGGGAGTCGGGATTTATGATTTTTACGCGCAGCGTGTTTCTGCAGGGATTGTTCTTTTTGCCAACCGATTCCATACCAGAAAAAATACAAGAAGCGGCTCCTTTGCTTCGCCAATTGGCCGCTTTGTCCTCAGAGTACGACATCGGTATCCGGGAAATGGCGATCGGATACGTACGCCGACGCGCCGATCCCGATAGCATACTGGTCGGCGTGGAGTCCGTTGCGCAGCTTCGCGAGAATCTTGAGGCTTTCGAACACGCTTTTCCGGAAGAGCTCAATAGAAAAATCGATAGAACCTTTATCGATGTGCCTCCTTCCATTTACGACCCTCGCAGATGGTGAGGGTCCTGACTTCGTCGATTTCGTTAAAAGAAGACCTGGAAAAAACTCAAGGAGAATGAGAATGGACGGACATTTCGCATTGAGAGAGGCGACCGTTTCAGACATTCCGGTGTTGGTGGCTCATCGCCGGAAGATGTTTGAAGATATCGCCGCAGCGGAACGAACGGTTTATGATCCGGAAAAATTGACGGCTATGTCTCACCGTTATGAACACTATCTTGAAACCCACATTCCGTGGAAAACGCTTTACGCGCAACTCGTTATCGCTGATGAGATAAT
>JAAYCF010000220.1 GCA_012744415.1 Thermotogaceae bacterium | reverse complement strand
TATTAGTCCCTAATCCCGATATCGTTTTGCCTCCTGACGCTTCTGGTCACGGTTTAGGGTGGTATGACTATGAAAGCGGGCAAATCTACACAACGACGCCTTACCATAAAATCTCGAGTAATCCGGTCAAGATTGAAGCGAAAAGTGGAAAAAAAGTTAAGTACCCCAACAAAAACGATCCGATTATGACGTGGCAAGCCCCAAAACTAACTTTCATAAGCGATTTAGACCCGACACACAACCAATTAACGCTTATTTCGAATGTATTCGACTTTCATTCTGATATTTCGATGAAAGATGACGGAAACGGGAAAGTGATCTTGAAACCCATAAGCGGGACCGCGTTCGTTACGTTTGGAAATGTGGTACACGGTAAAACTACTTTGGCCATTTCCGGGAAAAGCTACAAGTTTAATCAAACGATCGACCTCACGAGCAGTACGGATCGCGCGAAAATGGTAGAAGTGGAAATCTTCTAAGCCAGTAACGTAGGATTTTATATTTATTTCCTTTTCTAAATAGTTAGGAATTCGTAAAGAGCGCAAGTACATATTTTTTCCGCGCTCTTTTTTTATCTTTTTGTTCCTTAAAGGTAATTTGTTCATTCGATGTATCGACTATTATCAAATTTATTTATACACTATAAAACATAAACGAATTGCTTAATTGTTTTTTAATCTGTTTTCGTCTATAATCATTAATGAAAGGAGGGTGATCAGTGTGCGATTCAAGTTGATTCTTTTAGTGGTGTTTGGGGCTTTACTCTTCAGTATTGGATTCGGGACGACGGGCAATTTTTTCTGGGTCACTTCGACGCAGGGTACGCCGACAAGCGTTTTTGGTCCTTCTTCAGGAGGAGGTTTGGTACCTACCGTCAATCCTCCTTTTATCTCGCAAAACGAATATCTTATCTATGCAAAAGATGGGTTGTCTTTGGGCGGGAGCGCTTTGATAGAAGGCAGCGTATCTTTGTTGAATGGTTCTCCGATGACTTTTTCGGGAGAAAAGAAGTTTATCCAAGGAAAATTGGTGGTGGAGAATCCCGGTGTGAACGGTTTCACCTATTTCAAAAACGAATACCAGGATTACGTGGAAAGCGCGATTGAACAAGTCCCATTCAATGAGCCGGTTTGTTGTACGGCCTTCGATCTCGGCGTCGCTTTCATCGAAGTGGATGAAGAGGAGGATATCGGTAATAAAG
Source organism: Thermotogaceae bacterium (assembly GCA_012744415.1). Classification (GTDB taxonomy): domain Bacteria; phylum Thermotogota; class Thermotogae; order MWEM01; family MWEM01; genus MWEM01. Next base: position 2,240 of record JAAYCF010000220.1, on the reverse strand, counting down.
AAACGGCAGAGGTAAGCGAGGATACCTACTATCAAGGCGGATTGTACGTCGGCAACGGAGGGACCCTGAAGATCCTCAGCGGAACAAGCGAAGATGTAACCGTCTTGCTGATATCGTCACTCACCGTCAAGGGAGATATCGTCATCGAAGGGAAAGGTTTAGTGATTATCAAAGTATTGGAAACCTTGATCGTGGAAGGGGACGTTTATTGGAACACGTTCCCGAACGTCAATCCCGGCAGTGAAGGCGACCCGAAAAATTTGCTCATTTTGTACGACGGAACGGAGTATGCCCAAAACGGGGGACGTATCAACGGTTATCTGGGATTCAGCGATAGCGTGACTTCAGTAAAATTGGCGGGAAACATGATCCTTAATGGCGCTTTGTACGCCCCAAAAGCAACTGTCGAAGTGAATGGAACCGTAGGGGTTAGCCAATGGATGTATGGCACAACTTTTGATATCAAAGGAACCGTAAACGTTTATCCTTAAAAAACGATTATTTGGCTCATAAAACCGGCGTAAGCCGGTTTTATTAACGAAATAACTTGTTTTCGAAAAACAATACCATAAGGCATTCCTGAGTTTCTCGAATTCTAGGAAGGAGGAAAGACTATTCGCCGTTTATTCGTTTTTTTGGTATTATCGCTTTTCTTACTGGTCGTAATGGGGTTTTCGGAAGAGGACAACTATATCCGTGTGATGGATTCCCAAGGATCGGCGACGGTGGATGTTTTCAAGTTTCTCTCTCAAAACCAGAATCCGATGAATTGGGTGGTCTTCTCGACGGGCGGAAGGTTAGAGCTACAGGGATCGGGGAACATTTGGGGTTTGGCGGGCACCAATGCAACCACACTTCTACCGAGTGGACAACGGCCCGTTTATTTCGATTCGGGCGCCTATATCGCGACCCCGACGCAAAATTTTTATATCGGACCCAATGCGGTATCGACGCAGATCGCCTATATTGCGGCGGGTTCGGGTAACGATTACCAAACGACGCTTCGTGAGTTGATAGAAAGAGATCAAGTGAAAAAACTGACGGCTCCCGTGGTCTACGCGGTTCCTTCATGTTTTCTGGCGCTGAACTTTCAACCGGTGTATACGGAAACGACCAAGATTACTTCGATGTACAAAGCGATCGATGGGCAAAATGCTCTAACCTATATCCTGAACAGTGGCAACTTTTCTCTCGTGCGGCTGAACGCCAACCAAACGGTGAGGATCGTCGTCGGGGATAGCGATATGGTGCTGAATATCAGCGAACTGATTATGGGGGGCAATTCGAAGATAGAGATCGAAAAACTTTCTCCCGCGAGTATGGGCAACGTCTTTCTCATGGTCTCGAAGATGACGCTGGATAGCACGGCCAAGATCCTCCCCTTAGATGGGAATCCGGATAAAGTATTCTTGTTTTACTCCGGTTCTCAAGATGTCACCTTCGGAGTCGGGAGCGAGTATTACGGTTCGGTCTATACCTCGGGGCCGTCCAAAATCACGTTTTCCGGGAGAGGTGTCTTAAGAGATGTCCTCGCGCTGGAAGGTTCGGTCACGGTGAACAGCGCCAATATGACGCTCGGAGGCCTGTATATTAAGTCGGGGGAAGCGACCGTAATCGGCGCCACACTCCTAACGGGGATATTGTCGGGCGGAACGAAAGTGGCTATTTCGGGAGGCGTTCCCACATTTAGTTTTATCTTCGCACCTTCCGCGGTCGTCACCATCGAAAATAACACCGGAATCAACGCGAAACCGGCTACCTATGAAACCGTTAAAGTCATCGTCGTCGGGAAAGAAGTCATCATCAAGGATTCCCGGGTCGTCGGGCCTGCCTACCAACTGCCCCTGTGCTTGGGGATTCCTGTTCCCGTGATTGAGGAGGAAGTCTATATCGAACCTTCCAAAGACTGCTCTTCAGGGGGTTGGTATGTGGAGACGAGCGGCCAGATCTGTCAAGCCTCGCCGAATGTAAGAACTTCTTCGCAACCCGCGATCATCGGAGCGAAGGGGGTTCAGTACGGAGGTCAGAAAACGATCAGCAATAACCCGAACGAGATCGTTATGACTTGGAAGGCCCCCTATATCGAGTTCCTCAGTCCTCTTGCGTTGATGACTTCCCTCAAGTTGGAATCGAAGTATTTTATCTTCAACAACTATCTGGGGCTTTACAAAAACGACGTCCGGGTTACCTTAATACCGGCCGTAGGCGGAGAATCGATCGTCCAAATCGGAAATGTTTAC
>JAAYCF010000219.1 GCA_012744415.1 Thermotogaceae bacterium | reverse complement strand
GAAAAACCCGATAACGCCTGTAAAAAAAGAAGACGAAAGGGCTTTAAAGATTCTATATACGGGAAATATGGGACGTTCTCACGAATATAAAACTTTACTGGATGGAATCAAGGGCTTAAGAAATACACCAGGAATCGATTTCATAATCACAGGCGGCGGTTATAACTACGAGATTTTTAAGAAAGAAGCGGAAAAGGATAACTTGGGGAATATACGCTTTAAAGGGTTTGTCCCCAAAAAAGAATTATCTGAATTGATAGATAGCGCAGACCTCTGCATTGTAATCGGAAACGAAGAATTAATCGGTCATATTGTTCCGAGCAAGTTTTACGGTTACCTTTCCAGGGCAAAACCGATTCTCTATATCAATTCTGGAAACGATGAGATTAGCCACCATATCAGTATAGGGCAATTAGGGTTTCAAATACCGAATGGCAGCTCAGAAGAGTTTTGTAAGGTAGTTTTCGATGTTTACAATAATAAAGCGGTATTAGCGGAAATGAGTGCATGTGCGGCTTCTTACTATGCCTCGAACCTAAAGAGAAATATCAGTCTGGATAAATATTTATTCCTCATAAAAGAATCGGAGGAGACACTTGCGAAATAAAATCGCTCTTATTACGGGAATCACAGGTCAAGACGGTTCTTACCTAACTGAATTGCTTCTGGAAAAAGGATACGAAGTTCACGGGATCATTAGGCGTTCGAGCAGCTTCAATACGAAGCGTATCGACCATCTATATAAAGACCGGCACGAAAAAGAGGTTAATCTATTTTTGCATTACGGAGATTTAACGGATGCTTCAAACCTTATAAAACTGATTCAAGAAATACAACCCGACGAAATCTATAACCTGGCTGCGCAAAGCCATGTGAAAGTCTCTTTCGAAACACCGGAGTATACGGCGAACGCGGACGGTATCGGGACACTAAGATTGCTTGAAGCGATAAAATTCCTGGGTTTTCAGAAAAAGACAAAGTTTTACCAAGCCTCGACAAGCGAATTATTTGGAAAAGTGCAAGAAATCCCGCAAAAGGAGACGACCCCGTTTTATCCCCGGAGCCCATACGCCGTCGCGAAGCTTTATGCGTACTGGATAACGATCAACTATCGAGAAGCGTATGGCCTATTCGCGAGTAACGGAATTCTTTTCAATCATGAATCTCCTCGACGCGGAGAAACCTTCGTAACGCGAAAAATCTCAAGAGCCGCTTCACGAATACGATTAGGTTTGCAACAAAAACTGTACTTGGGGAATCTTGATTCAAAAAGAGACTGGGGATACGCGCCGGATTACGTAGAGGGTATGTGGTTGATGCTACAACAGGAACAACCGGGTGATTACGTGATCGCGACCAATGAAAACCACACGATCCGGGAATTCTGCGAAAAAGCTTTCAGTCATCTTGGGATTACTCTTAGATGGGAAGGGAAAGGGAGATGTGAAAAGGGAGTGATCGCTGAATTGAATCCGGTTATAGAAAACGAAGAAACAAGATGCGAACCCGAAAACGTGGACGGACTAAGGGTAGGAGATACCATCTTAGAAATAGATCCGGCTTACTACCGACCGACCGAAGTAGAAACGCTTCTCGGAGACTATACGAAAGCTAAGAGGGAACTTAACTGGGAACCAAAAGTGAGATTTGATGAACTCGTTAAGATAATGGTAGAATACGACTACAAAAAGTCGAAATACGAAAAGTATAAAAGAGAATACAAAGGGGAACGGTAGAGTTATCGGAGAACCGAGTTTCGGTTTTCTACAACCTATCTGAGGTGAATAATGCAAACAGGTAATACGATGAAGCCGGATTCCAAGATATATGTTGCGGGCCATACGGGACTGGTCGGTTCGGCGATTGTCCGGAAGCTAGAGCAAAAAGGACATACGAATATCGTTACAAAAACGATGGAAGAGCTTGACTTAACGAATCAACGCGCCACCGAAGAATTTTTCGAAACGGAGAAACCCGAATATGTTTTTTTAGCCGCTGCGAAAGTAGGCGGCATCGAAGCCAACAATACCTATCCGGCTGACTTTATCTACATTAATCTGGCGATAGAGACAAACGTCATCAAGGCGGCGCATGATCATCAAGTAAAGAAACTTCTTTTCTTGGGAAGCTCCTGTATTTATCCTAAAAACTGCCCCCAACCGATCAAAGAGGAGTATTTGTTAACGGGTCCTTTGGAGCCGACCAACGAAGCGTATGCGATAGCCAAAATTGCGGGATTGAAGATGTGTCAATTCTTCAAAAAACAATACGGAGACAACTTTATCAGCGCGATGCCAACGAATTTGTATGGGCCGAACGATAACTATGACTTAAAGACTTCGCACGTCTTACCGGCGTTAATTAGGAAATTCTACGAAGCGAAAGTCAATAATGACCCCTACGTCGAATTATGGGGTACTGGGACGCCCAGAAGAGAATTCTTATACGTGGATGATTTAGCGGATGCGG
>JAAYCF010000019.1 GCA_012744415.1 Thermotogaceae bacterium | reverse complement strand
GTCGGCATTCTCGGATCGTCCCACCCTGACACGATCCCTGTGTTGACCAGTTCGCGCAAGATCCGTTTGCTCATCACCGTGTTGCTGATGTTCAACCGGGCGAATTCGTATTGATGTGGATGGCACGGGACGCTGACGTTCTCGATCAGCCAATCGTATAACGGGCGATGATCCTCGAACTCCAAAGAGCATACGGAATGCGTCACGCCTTCGATCGCGTCTTCGTAACCTTGCGCGAAGTCATACATCGGGTAGAGGCACCATTTGTCCTTCGTGCGGTAATGCGGTTTTTTCACGATACGATAGAGGATGGGATCGCGCATATTCATGTTCGGGTGCGACATATCGATCTTCGCTCTTAAAACGCAGCTTTCTTCCTCTTTTTGACCGGTTCGCATCTCTTCAAAAAGGCGGAGGTTTTCTTCGATGGTTCGACTTCGAAACGGGGAGTCCTTTCCCGGTTCGGTTAAGGTCCCTCGCGAGATTCGTATCTCCTCCGGGGATTGATCATCGACGTAGGCTTTTCCGGAACGGATCAGCTCAAGCGCCCATTCGTAGAATTGATCGAAGTAGTCAGAGGCGTAACGCAACTCGTCCCACTGGCAACCGAGCCACCGGACGTCATCCATGATGGCTTGCATGAACTCCTCTTCCTCTTTTTCCGGATTTGTATCGTCGAACCGTAGATTAAAGCGGCCTCCGAAGGTCTTTGCAAATCCGTGGTTCAACGTTACCGCTTTCGCGTGGCCGATGTGAAGATACCCATTCGGCTCTGGCGGGAATCGGGTCACCACCTGCTGGATCCTTCCTGATTTTAAATCTTCATCTATGATTTTTTCGATAAAATTCATGTTGGATTGTTCCATATTCCGTTCCTCCCGAGAGCCGGAAAGCACTCTAAATGGGCTTCCCGCGTAAGATATTCCCGCAATTATAACACATTTCACACGCGCGCGAGACGCTGGCTGTTTTGCCTTAACCGGCGATCGCACCATTAAACGGGCTACTTAGACGAAGCAAAGTTAGACTCATTAAAGAGTATGGATCGTTATCGCCTCGGCATGGGAGGGCGTTTCCTCTGACGAAACCACAAGTGAATCCAAATCATGCCTAGCTAAGTTTGGCATTCCATTAACCCCTCTTCGTTGAAAGGGCGCACCATTGGAGCGAAGTGTTTTCGAGTCAAATCCATAATAAAGAGCGATACACTTCATGACGCGCAAATCCGATTTCGGCCGCCCGTTTTCGCCGCGTAAAGAGCTTTGTCCGCTTTACGCATCATGCTTTCTTCCGTATCGATTTCGGTGTACTCCACGACACCGATACTGACGGACACCGCATACTCTTTCAACAGCGGATCCGATTCGATGGCGAACCGAACGGATTCCAACGCCTGAATCGCCTCTTCTCGATCCATCATCAACAATCCCACGAATTCGTCGCCGCCCCATCGCGCCGTAACCGAATCGGAGAACCGATTCCCAAAGATCTTGACGATGCGTATGAGTATCTGATCCCCCTGCAGATGCCCCAGCCGGTCATTGACAGCTTTAAAGTGGTCGATGTCGTAAAGATAGACAGAAAACGGCGCTTTCGGTTTTTGGTCGATCAGCGCTTTCAGTCGTATGTCAAACCCTCTACGATTAAGTAATCCGGTTAAATGATCGATTTGGGAGAGCCGAATCATCCGGCTTTGGAAACGGCGGACTAAACGGATCACGATGAGCAGTACAAGGATGGTCACGGCGGTAAAGATGGCGAACAGCGTGTAGGTTCGATACCGGAAATCGCGCTGCAAATTAGAAATATCCTTGCGAACGATCAAGTACCAGTCCAGTTCTTCGATGAAATGCCCGATCACGTACTCGTCTTCTTGGATATTCCGAAAATAAACCTGCAACCCTTTTTCTGGTTTTAGCAGTTCAAAGACATTCGCTTCCAGACTTTCCCCGAAACGCGCGACATCGGTGTGAACCTGAACGACACCTTTATCGTCTATGAGATAGGCCTCCAGCGCGAAGGATTGTTCGAATCCCTCGAGCAGTTTTTGTAACGTGTTGATCCGGATGCCGACTCCCGTAATGCCCAATAGCCCTTCAACTTGGTCCACGATCTTGCAATTAACGAAGAGGGTGAGGATATTTTTGTCCACTTCGTCGTGGTCCACATCCAGATCGATCAGCCGATCTTTTTTTAGCAAATCGAAGTACCACACATCGTGCGCGTTTTCTGTCGACACCGTTTTAAAAATCCCATTGTAGTGAAAGTAACGCAGTGATCGTGAGGAAATCAGAAAGCTGGAGTCGTAGTTATACTTCTGGCGTAAACCGTTCAGGTAAGTGATGATATCCTGCGGATCTCGGGATTGCTCGTTAATCAGCCAGTCACGCACAAAGGAATCGTTTGCCATTGTCAGAGAGACGATCGAGGGTTTTGTAAGTTCGTTGTTGATCTCAGAAAAGATGCCGATCGAGGTCAACTTCGAGATATTTAGTATGTCTTCATTGATCGTCCTCAGAAAAGAGGTGATGTTCATGAGGAAAATTGCAGCAAACCCTGATAAAATGACTAAAGCAATGAGGAATCCGGTGCGACTCCCTAACCCTTTCATCTCGGGCGCTTTGACATCTTCCATATGGCTTCCTCTCCCCCGTTCGTCAAACCTGAACATGCGGGGTATGCTGATAGAGAAACCTCACTCTTTCCGCAGCATTACGTCATTCTTGTACAAGATCTTTCCTGCGCGTTGTTCTTCGAGTCTTCCGAGCATAAATAACAGGTCGGACAATCGATTCACGTACATCCGAACCGCTTTTGGAACCTCTTCTTTCACCGCCAGCGTAATAATACGTCGTTCGGCTCTCCGGGCGATGGTTCGACAGATGTCCAGTTTTGCGGATGATACCGTGTTACCGGGGATGACGAATCCCTTTAAAGGCACGCGAGCTTCAAGATCGTGAACCAGTGCGGTGATCTCTTCCACCTCTTGGTCCGTAACCGGCTCAACGTACGTCTTATCCTTGGATGCCAGTTGGCCGGCGATCTGAAATAGTTCGCGCTGCAATCGAAGAAGAATCGATTGCGCCTCTTCTGACTCACAGAAATGGCGGCTCTCCCCGATGTGGGAGTTCAGTTCATCGATCGTTCCGTAAGCTTCTACGCGGACGCTGTCTTTCTCCACCCGTTCTCCGGTCCAAAGGCTGGTCATACCCTGATCTCCGGTCTTCGTCGATATGCTCATTTCTCGTCTCCTCCGATCGTGCGATGGGTTATTACGCTTAACTTTACCAGTTTTTTTATCTCCTGTCAAATACTAACCTACGGTGGCGCGCTCCGATATCAGCCTCTCAAAGGTTTTCTTAGGATCGTGAAAAAATGTCGACACCGTTGACGTCAATGGCTGTGATGAGCGGAAAGTCGACCGCCTCAACGGAATACACGGCCTCGGTTCCGAGTTCTGGATAGGCCAGGCACGATGCTTTTACGATTTTGGCCATGAGGGCTGCGGCCGCGCCGCTAGGGGTGACGAAATAAACGCGATGATAACGGCGGCAGAGTTCTACAGCTAAAGGCGTCCGCTTCCCTTTCCCGATCGTCGCGATCACGCCGTGCTGAAAAAGGTATTCGAGCATTTTATCCATCCGGGAGCTTGTGGTCGGTCCGACGGCTCCGAAAGGGTACCCTTCCGGCGCTTTCGCGGGCCCCGCGTAAAAGATAATCCTCCCCTCCAGCTCTATCGGAGGATTCCCGGATATATGCGTTTCTTGGATAAGCCGTTTTTGGGCAGCGTCGCGCATGATCAGCAACTGACCGGTATATTGGACGGGTTCCCCGGCGGTCAGCGCTTCAATCCTCATATCGCACCGCTCCTTTCCGATTCAGATAACAATCGACCGCGATCGCAAGCGGCAGAGTCGCGATATGTGTGGGTTCGTAAACAGTATGAACCGACAGAACCGTCGGACCGATGCCTAACCCTTGAAATCCGATCGAGAGGTCGTTGAGTTTCCGGAACAGCCGTTCTTCCAGTTGGGCATAGTCGGGATGTGGGTTGCGAGCCTCCAGACGATCGGTGAGAGCGTACTTGGCGTTCACGAAGGCTTTTTCCGCCGATCCGCCGATCCCGATGCCAATGTGCAGGGGAGGACAGCTCATCGCTCCTTTTTCCTTTACCAACTCGATGACCTTGTTCTCTACCTCATCGACCCCTGCGGAGGGTTCCAAAGCGAAGTACCGGGAAAGGTTTTCGCTTCCTCCTCCTTTGATTAAAAACCGGATTTCCAACACGTTTCCTTCCGTCTGGAAGAGATGGACCATCGGCGGCACGTTGTCTTTTAGAGGTGTCCGACGAAAGAGAGGCTCATCGACCGTCGAATCTCGAAAAGGATACGCGCGGTAGGTTTGGCCCACCGCGGTTTCGAGGGTTTGCTGAAGCGGCTCTTCAAGAACCACGCGGTGTCCCAGACTGCAAAAACACTCCACCAAACCCGTATCTTGGCACAACGGTAACCGGTTCTCCCGCGCGATCCTTTCGTTCTCTTTGAGGATTTCCGAAAACGGGCCTTGATAATGCTCAAGATGCTCTCGGATTGACGGATCAAGTTCGGTATTCGCTTTGACGAGCGCTTCGGAAAAGCGAGTGATGATCTCTTTCTTCGATAGAATAGTGTGCCCCCCTTTTGTCAATATGGCAAAAACGCGGAATTTTTTAGACCAACCTTTTTGGCGCGTTACAGTTGCATTTTTACGGCGGTGAATCTTCAGCCCAGCTTATTAAGGGGTTTTAACGTTATCGTCTCGATATTGGGACAATCCGGTCTAACGAAATCCCGATTGAACCAAACCCATGCCCAACTAAAGTTTAATACCGTAAAAATAAGAGCTTTTCTAGAAATGCCTGTTTGGAGCGCCGACCTTAAGTTCGGCTTATTAAGCGGTTTTGAACGTTGGTTTTTTGAGACAACAACCCTTTTTTTTGGACGAAACCCCTATTATATCAAACCCATGCCCAACTAAAGTTGGGCGCTCCG
>JAAYCF010000218.1 GCA_012744415.1 Thermotogaceae bacterium | reverse complement strand
GCGACCGGCGCGGCGTGCTTAGCCGGATTGGCGGTCGGTTTTTGGAAGGATCGCGCGGAGCTGCGAAAATTATGGGAGATGGATCGTCTTGTCCATCGTCAAAAAGAAGCGGAGGTAGAAAAACAATACGCGAACTGGAAAAAGGCAGTGACGCGATCGCTCGATTGGGTTTGCGATTAGAGTCGCTCTATCACCATATTGACGAGAATGAATTGCAAGGGCTCGCGGAAGCTTACGCCGCCATCGTAAAAAGAGGTGACATTGTTTTCTTGTCCGGGGAGCTCGGCAGCGGAAAAACGACCTTCATAAAAGCTGTGGCCAGCGCTTTTAATCTTGATCCAAGAGCGGTGCGCAGTCCGACTTTTACGCTGATCAACCGGTACGAGGCGAAAGAAATCGTCCTTTTTCATCTTGATTGTTACCGTATCGATGCGGAAACTCTGGCGAATATTGGATACTTCGATCTCCCTACGGAAGAGGCGATCGTCTTTATCGAGTGGCCGGAAAACGTTTTATCCGCCTTCCGAAAAGTGGATTGGCTGTTTCTTTTTCAAATCCCGGAAGACACGATGACAGTAAGAGATCTGAGGGTGTATCGCCACCATCAGACGAACTAAAGGAGTTGGCTTTTATCCGTGTTACGAAGGACTTGAACTATTTGCGCTCCATCTTCCCGTACGATGCAGAGAGCGGAACATTTACCATAGAAATCACGATCGACCATTACGACGAGATTTTCAACGAATGGGATCCTTCCCCCTTTCGAAGACGCGACTTACACCCCGATTTGACCGACTATTTGGACTATTGTTCTAAAGAAATCCCGCTCAAATATCCGATTCGCATCTCTATCGAAGTGCCGGAAGAGAAACGAAACGCAGCAGCGGAAAAGATGGTTGAGCAAGGCTTTCGCAATAACATACGCATGGATATCTTCCAACTGAACAAAGAGATCGGAAAATCCAACACTCTCGCCATCGCGGAGATGGTCTTCGCTTTCTTCTTCTTGTTCACCGCCTATTATCTCATGGGTTTCGCGGTCGATAACATCTTTTACCGCGCGGCAATCGAAGGAATCTCTATTTGGGGGTGGGTGCTGGAATGGCAAGGCATCTTGGGATTCTTTTTCGCAAAACCCGATTATCGCAGGCAAAAAAAGCTCTTCGCGCGGTACTTGGACGCAGAGCTGGTCTTTAAGAACCAAAAGCAGACCTTCACCACAACGAATCCGGTCCTGTTGAAGAAGAGGACAGTCAGTCCCCACAGCCCCACACCGGCGAAGAAGAAGAGAAAGCTCCCCGCGCCGCAGAACCTTCCTCACGCGACGCCGTTGAAGCGAAAAAAACGCTAAAACCTCTCCAACAGAGAGTGGAGAGGCCGTTAGACTTCTTTTCGAGCGAGAGCTTGCGCCAGCTGTTTCACCGCGAACTTGACAGCGGGTGTGCGATAGGGATTCGTCGCAGTATCCAGTTTTACCAGCCAATCGCGTTCCCGCCTGGCTAAGACCAGAATGCAATGTTGGGCAAACCCCTCGTCGGTGGCGATTGCTTTAATGAGGTAATGATCGTGCGCCAGCTCTTTGTATATGGATTTAAAGACACAGATCTCTTTCCCGCCGTCGGATTTGAAGGTCTTATCCAGAATCTCCGGAAGCGCAGAGATATCGATTTCTTCTTGTTTTATGAATTGGTGAGGTATTGGAACCATCCCCTTTAAAGCGCGTGTGACACTTTCGGCCTTTTCTTTCTGCAACTGGACAAAGTATATATCCCGATCAAACCGTTTCCATTTGCGCTCGAAACGGGTCATGGATTCCCTATCCGGATTTTTCTCCTGGGTCAAAACGCTGAAACCGGCCGATTGCCCCAGTGAAACCGCCTCTTGCGCATAGGCGTCCACGTCGGTCGATAGTTCAAAAATTCCTTCTTCGCGCAAGATATCATTCAAAGTGGCAAAAAACTCAGGAACGATCACGCGACGTTCCGCATGCCGGTTTTTCGACCACGGAACCGGGAAGTTCAAATAAACCTTTGCGACCGTGGCGGATCCAAATAGGTTCCTCAACGCAAAACGGGCGTCCAAAATGATTAAACGGATATTTTCAAGGCCCGCCGCCGCGAACTTTCTTTGCGCCTTGGCGGCGGAGAAGATCGACATTTCGATACCGATGAAGTTATGGTGAGGCCGGTCTTGGGCGATTTCCCTTAAAAACTCGCCGTACCCGAAGCCGATCTCGACTTCAATCGGTTGGTCGTTTAAGAATTCCGACGCCCAATCGATCGGAAAGTGTTCCGACTCGGAAGGCCTGATGAGATAGCGATACTCTGTAAATCCTGTTCGACTGGTTTTCTCGATCTTGCTCCCTCCTTGGATTCTCCCTGGGGAATGTACGGACTGTTACGCCCGTAGGCGACCTAAAGCGTTCCGTATTCTTCTGACGACCTCGTCGCGCCCCAGGAAATCGACAGTTTCGATGAGTCCTAAAGAAACCAACGAACCTGTGAGAGCGCCGCGCAACGTTTGATAAATTTGATTTGTCGATAGCCCGCTTTCTTCAATCAGCCGATCGAAAACGGACTTTATCTCGTCATAAGAGTCAAGCGAATTTTCGGAGAATTTTTTCTCGGATCTCTCGAGCAATGCGGGCGCTTCGGGTTTTTTTAAGTACTTGTCCACCCATTTCTCTTCGAACAACAGTTCGTCGGCGCTGACGAGGAGCGGGCGCAAGAGCGGCAACAATTGAACGAAGGTATTCGCTTTCTCTTGACTCACCTTTAAAATCCGCTCGATACGCTCTTGCGGAAAACGGGACAGAAGTTCGGCGAATTCCGGATAGGTATCACGATAGCGGTCGATCCACTCTTTAAACAATTCATAATAGGTCGCGAAGGGTAACCCGTGGACGTGTTTTCCGTTAATCCATTCCAGCTTTTTGTAGTCAAAAACGACGGATTTATTGGAGATATTTTCGAGCGAGAAGTCTTCCAGTTCTCTCAAAGGGTGAAAGACCTCTTGCTTGACATTCCAACCGAGCAGGGCCAGGTAGTTCATCAACCCTTCCGAGAGATATCCCTCTTTTCGGAAAAACTCTACCGAAGTACCCCCGTGGCGTTTGCTAAGAGGGGTCTTATCGGCGCCTAAAATCAGGGGAAGATGCATGAATACCGGGAGTTCCAGGCCGAGCGCCTGGTATAGCATAATCTGTCTCGGCGTATTCGAGATGTGGTCCTCCCCTCGGATCACGTGAGTAATTCGCATCATCGCGTCATCGACCACGACCGCAAAATTATATACCGGCACCCCGCTCGATTTTAGAATGACAAAGTCATCGATCGTCTGATTCTCAAATCGAAGCTCCCCTTTCAGCAAATCGTGGAAAAGGGTTGTGCCTTGAGGAACCGCGAATTTCACGGCGATCAGATATTCCTCTTCCGAATATCCTTCCGGGAATCGGTCGGATCGGAGCACTTCCGTTTTGGGATCGCTCGCTTTTGCGACCGAATAGTAAGCGCGTTTTTTTTCTAACAACACCTGAACGGCGTCCCGATAGAAACCTTTTTCATGCCGTTCCATCTGGCGATAAGGGCCATAATCCCCTCCGACATCCGGCCCTTCATCCCATAAGAGGCCGCACCAGCGAAGGGAATCGAAAATCTCCTGTTCGGATGCTTTCGTGGAACGTTCTTGGTCGGTATCTTCTATCCGTAAAATGAACTTTCCGCCTGATTTTCGGGCAAAAAGCCAGTTAAACAGGGCGGTACGCACGCCGCCGACGTGAAGATAACCTGTCGGACTTGGAGCGAACCGTAACCGTATCATTCGGACACCTCTTCCGCCGTATCCAGCGAACCGGCATTAACGCAGGTATCTTTGCCTAAAAGCCGATAAAGATCCTCTATGGTCCTACCCGTAATTGGATCGACAATCATCTGACCGACTTCCATAAGTGGCCGCAAGACAAAATCGCGGTTGCGGAAGTCCGGATGCGGTACCGTGAGGTCGACGTCCGACAGCACCAAATTGCCGTAAAGAATGATGTCGATATCGATTTCCCGTGGCCCCCAATGAAAAGTCGGGCATCTACCGCATTCACGTTCCACCTCTTTAAGCGTTTTCAGTAGAGAAAACGGCGGTAAGTCAGTTAAAACGCCCACTACCATATTGTAAAAATCATCCTGTTCCGCGTACCCGTAGGCTTTTGACGCGTAAAGATTCGATCGTAAGACAACCCGTACCCCTTTTTTCTCAAGGGTCTTCAAGGCGCAAAGAAGATGGCTTTTTCGATCTCCGACGTTGGTGCCGAGCGCCAAGTAAACGGCGTGAATGTGGCTGTTGGTTTCCTTGTTTTCTTCCATAGCTTTTACCTTCCTATTTCATAGATCGCCAAGATGGGATGGTCCATATTGAGTACGACCAATCGATTGCCGTAGGTCTTCATCGCGATCGGATACTCTTTTAAAGGCCTCGTCTCAACCAGTCCATATTGGGCGTTCAAAACATATAAAGCGTTGTCGAAGTTACCGGCCGCAAACAAATATTGATCCCGATAAGGTTCGAGCTCTATGATGCCTCCCCCCAGTGCGATCCGTTTCAATTCTTTAGATGTCGGGTCCACATAGAAAAGGTCGTCTTCGCTCATCGACGAAATCGCGATACGCCCCGCGAAAAGGGCGACATCCATAATATGACTGTGGCCTTTCCAAGAAACGAACTCCGTGACTTCTTTTTGCCCCCAATCCACTCTCCAAATGGCGTTGTCCAGATATCCGACGACCAAATACTTGCCTGCTTCCATGCGCAGGATATGGAGAGGCTTTTTTATCTTCCCTTCGATATTCCACCTCGAAAACGTCGTCGGGTTGAGGAACGCCACCGAATCGACCATCTCGAAGTCTCGAGACCACGTATGAAAGTTGTCATAGTATGGGAGGATCACCAAATCATCCAGCAAGTAAAATTTCGGCACACGTCCTTCCAAAGGAAAAGCGTAGAGCTCCTCTCCCGTCGGAAGATAGAAGACTTGCAGCGTCGGCTCCAATTGACTGGCCACATAGAGCAAACCGCCTCGCTCAATCATGTAGCCCGGCCCTCTTTTACACGGTATCGAAGAGACAAGGCGGAGGCTTTCGCGATCGTAGGCATCGACTTTGTGACCCCAGAAATCGGATATATAAATACGGTCGGCATGAAAAACCAGGTAAACCGGATAGGCGGACTGAGAGATACGGTGGACGATAACATTCTCTTCCAAATCGACGACGTACACGAGGTGGTTGAGATAATCTATGGCAAAAGCCCGCTGAAAGGGTTCATCGAGGAACAGTTGAACGCACTTCCCGTCTAACGCTACCTCCGATAGAAGGGTTAAAACGGAGGTTTCGCCTCCGAAAACCCAACCAATCAAACCGAAGAGAAAAGCAAAGGCAATGAGACAAACCTTCATGGCGCTTTCTTTATCCAAGATCCATACCGTTCAAGTATCTCGTCCTGCCAATTTTTAAACCGAAGCTGCAGATCGTATAAAGTGACGCCACTCCCTCTGGAGTCGACGTACTGTTGGATATCCTCTTTCAACGCCTTTGTAGCCGAGTCATACGGACGCAGCAAATCAAAATAGTAGCTGTCAGGTTGTAGGGTGTTAGCTCCCGAGAGAAGGGACAACACTTCGGCGTATTGATTCGCAAAGCTGATTATCTGTTCGATATCCGGTTCCGGAAAGAGGAAGATGTAACTGATGCAGATCAGCGAAACGACAATACAGGCGATGGCGAGAACGTTCCACAAGATCGACCATTGCCTGATGACGATTTTGAAAGGGGTCAATATCAATCCGAATAGAAACCCCGTCGCCAGTCCGCCGATGTGCGCCAAATTGTTGATGCCCGGCACGGTGAACCCGAGAAGAAGGTTGATAAT
>JAAYCF010000217.1 GCA_012744415.1 Thermotogaceae bacterium | reverse complement strand
TGGGTGGTCAGTATGGTGATTCCAGGAAAGTCCTCGGAAACGATAAAGAAAACGGATCTATATACGAATGGGGGGTTTTTCTTGTAACCCTTTACGGCGGTGAAAGGAGAGCTAATGTGAAAACGCGTTGGACACGTATCGACGAGGTGCGCACGGGAAGTGTGAATGCAGAGGATATCTTCGATCCCTACAGTTTCGTTTTGCTCATCGGCAAAGGAACGGTCATCGATTCGAAAACGCTCCAGTTCATCAAAAACCGTAATGTTTCCTGGGTACCAGTGGAAGAAGAAAGCGACGGTGTGGAAAAAGACCTGACCCTGGAAGCCGAGAGCGAGATCGCCCAGAGCAGCCAACAGATGTTGGTCCCGGATTTGCCGCTCATCCTTTCCGACGAAAAATACCACCTGACCATGGATCGTTTCCACGATTTCGCTTCCGTCATTCTGGAAACCGGTATCGCGAATCTGACGGATATCGAAGACCTATCCAACGATATCGTCGCCGAGGTCATCAAAACCGAACATTCGATTCTGAATTTTATGACCGATATCGCGCCGGGGTTCGTGGTCAAGCACGGTATCAATTGCGCCATCTTGGCCGCCGCTATCGGCCAGCATATCCGACAACCCTGGCACTATCTTGTCCAGATCGTTAAAGTGGCGCTTCTTCACGATATCGGGTTAATTCACGCGACGAAGGAAAAATCCTTGTTCTACGTCGAGAATGTTCTGAAACAATTCGCCGTGACGCCTATCGACCGGGTTCGGGCGCATCCCTTCCTGGGGGTTAAACTGATCGAGCGGATGAATCCGGATTTCCTGGAACCGGATGTCTCTCGCGGAATCGTTCACCATCACGAGCGTTTTGACGGATTCGGTTTTCCGTTGGGTATTCAGGGAAAGAACATCAACTTTTTCTCCCGCGTTTTATCCGTCGTCGACGCTTACGATACGCTTATTACGAAGGTCGACGGCAAATCCATCCTGGATCCCTATCACGCGCTTAAGTGGATTATACACAACGTCAAAGGCATATTCGACCCTGATATTGTGCGGGCTTTCGTCGAGATCGCCGGACTATACCCGACCGGGACGATCGTCCGTTTGAATGACGGACGGATCGGGTCCGTCATTTCCAAGGGAGATCATACCATCGCGCGGCCGATCCTGAGTATCGACGGGCGTGAAGTGGAAACGGAGAACGAATCGGGTACCTATATCGTGGAGGTTATGGGTATTGATCAAGTGGAAGCGCGTCGAAGAGTTGAATAGAGGAGATGTGATCGTTGAGAATATTTCGGGCGCCAACGCATCCGACAGTATCGTAAAATACGGGGACCTTGTTAATGAAGAGTTGATCCGGAGACTGCAGATGCGGGGCATCCAATGGGTCTCCGTTCTTCAAAAGCCGGAAGCCTCCTCGGAGATCATTCCCTTGTTCACGGAAGAAAAAATCGGATATTTCGAAACCCAAATCAACGACGTTTATGAGCAAATCGTTGTAGAAAAGCGTATCGACATCGAAAAGACACGCGAGATCAGCAAAGAGATATCGGAGTCCGTAGCGAAAAACTATGGCGCCTATATCTGGCCGAACCTTTCGAAACTCAAACAAATGGATGATTACACGTTCACGCATCAGGTAAACGTTGCCATTATCGGATCCACCTTAGCCTTTGAGCATTTCGGAGGCGATTTGGAATTGGTCAACCGGTTCACCGCCGGTGGTCTCCTTCACGATATCGGGAAGCTGTGGATCCCGCCCGAAATTCTCAAAAGCCGAGAACGGTTGTCGGATATGGAATTCAACATCATCAAAAAGCATCCGACTTACGGCCACGGTATCGCAAAACAGTCCGGGTTGGAAGATACCGTGATTCTGAACAGTATTCTGTACCATCACGAACAATGGGACGGGAACGGGTACAATGAAGGAAAGAAAGGCGAAGAGATTCCGTTCGAGTCCCGCCTGATGATGGTCGCCGACGTCTATGACGCTTTGACAACGATAAGACCTTACAAAAGAGCGTGGAGTCCTTATGAGGCGACGACATTTTTGATCCAGGAAACCAAGAAAAAATTCGACCCCTTTATCGTAAACCTCTTTTTAAAAGTCTTTGGTTTGTATCCGGTGGGTACCCACGTCGCCCTTTCGAGCGGTCACACCGGGGTCGTCGTAGGCAATAAGACCGGCGCGGTTTCTCGGCCCCTTGTTCGGTTGAATGACGGGCAGAACACGATCTTGGACATGTTCGTGGATCGAGGGGTATTTATTAAGCAGGTGCTTTCGGATACTTCTCAATTGGTAGTAAATTAGCGGCCAAAAAAACATGCCGAATCTTACAGAAACGGGAGGCCTATATGCAGAAAGAAACCGCTTCCACCCCGATGGATGGAAGTTTAATCATACCCGACTACGGTCCGGAATCCATCTTGGGGTTATCCAACGGGATTCTGGACTACTTCGGAGTCGCGCCGCTCCACCCCGCCCTGCCGATTCGGCAGTTATTCGGCGAATCTCAGAATCCCGAAAAGTCGAAGATTATCCTATTTATCCTGGATGCGTTCGGCTGGCATAGTTTTCTTCATTGTTTAAAAGACCCTGTGTTTTCGGAACTCACCTCGCCCTTTTCTAAATTAAGAATCAGCAGCACTTTTCCGACAACGACCACCGCCGCGCTAACCACGTTATACACTGCATCGACTCCGCTCGAGCACGGTATGTTAGGGTATATCCTCTACTTGAAACGCTTTTTTTCATTGGTGAATATGCTGGATATCAGTCCAGTCGGAATGGATCGCGATCTGTTGACCCATCACGGGTTCAACCCGTTCAAATGGCTTCCGGTCAAAACCATTTTCGAAAAGTTGTCTAGAACGGGCGTCAAGTGCCTGAGCGTTACCTCGAACCTGTTCAAAAATTCGGGGTTGAGTAAAATGCACCATGTCGGTTCGACCCTGAAGGGATATTCGGACATGGTCGATATGGTTCTCCTCTTAAAAAGAGCCTTGGAAGAAGAGGGTCCCCTTTTCGCGTTTGGGTATTGGGGTTTAACCGATTCTTTCGGCCACCAGTACGGACCGTTTTCACCCGAGTATGGACTGGAATTGAAGACCTTTTTTTATCTATTGCGCAACGTTTTCGAAGATTATTTCGAAAGAAGAGAGCACCAGGATACCGGGTTGCTCATATCGGCAGATCACGGCCAACTCGAGACCGTTTGGAGCGACGAAGAATGGATAAGCCCCAAAGACAAATTGGTCAAAGAATTCCTCGATATTCCCCCTTTCGGAGAACCTCGCGCCTTGTACTTTATCCCGAAAGAGGGGAAAGCCTTTCGACAATACTTTCAAGAACGCTACTCGAAACGTTTTCTGCTTCTATCCCGGGAAGAAGCGATCCAGAGCGGATTATTCGGGTCTTTGCAAGACTCTGAAAAACGAGATGAAATTCTGGAGCGACTCGGTTATTGGATCGCCTTGTCCAAAAAACGCGGTTCCATTCATTACCGGTATACCGGCAACGAAAAAACGTTCAGGGGAAAACACGGCAGCTTGACGGCGGATGAACTTTATATCCCGCTTCTTGTATTCGGATGAGAGGCCAGAATCGCCGTGTCCGCCAGAGTATGCATTCGACTCCTTAAAGACTTCCCCGTCTTAGGCAAAGAAGGAACCGTTCACGTCGTCACGAAAAAATACGCCGACCAATACCTTCTACCGGAAAAAATTGCCGTTATCGTCCCCATCACTACCGTTTATGAACCCTCTGGGCCACCGTCTCCGAAAATCCGCCCGATGCTCAAATTGGGCGACCTGAAAACCGGCGGATTTGAAGCTTCGATGAGAGAACTCAGGTTGCCGCCCATGCGTTTCTTCTTAAAAACTACCCCGGATTTGCCGATACAATCAGTGAGTTGGGAGTGGGTGGAACCCGGCCGATTGCGTCTGTTACCACAGGGAAATATCTACGTCAAGATTGAATACGCCAAACACCGCTATTTGGCGACTTTGGAGTATGTGCAAAGCTTGGCGTCCAGAAAGGTGAGAAAACCGATCATCGTCGACGGCAGCAACGTGGGGTGGTTATCGGGAGAACCTTCGGTATCCGGCCTCTTTGAAGTTTACTATTACATCGCCAAACGCTCCGACCAGTTCTATTTCCCGCTTCTATGGGTCTTCGATCGGTCATTTCGACGCGTGTTGAAGTGGGGTGAGAAGAAGATCTTCGATGAGTTTTGCCGATACGCCGGGGTTAAGGTGGTCGATTATGCCGATCGAGAGGTTTTCGAGACGGCGAAGTCGCTGAAAACGCCCTATATCCTTTCGAATGACCGGTTTAAAGAATTCTTCACGGAAGGGTATATCCGTATCAGTCTGTAAAAGTAATCGAAAAGATCTTCGACGATACGGCTTATCACGCTTTCTACTGATGTTGGATTCTTTTCCGCAAATAAGGTAAAATAGAGGTTATGTGATGGAAGAAAAACTGCTTGAAACCATTTTGGAGAAATCCGTAAATATCGAGGTCTATCTTAACAGTATAGACTTTGAGGAAATCGAAAAGATACGGCCCTTGATCGATGAAAGGGGAGAGTTGTTGCGGCAGTTTTTTTCCGTGAAAAGGAACTACACGGAACGTGAAATCGCCTTGCTCAGGAAAATCAAGGAAGTCGATATCGTTGTTCAACAAATGCTGGAAGAAAAGAGTTCCCAATACTTTAAGGAGTTCTCGGGGATTAAAAGAGGAAAACAAGCGATGAAGAACGGTTATCTCAAAGTCGTGGAGGAAATCAGACCTCAACGGAACTTTTCTTCGGAAGGATAAGTTATGATTATACAAAACGTAACAGTATTGAGTGGAGACAAAATATTAATAAATCAAGACCTGTTCATAAAAGAAGGGAAGATCGTTAAGGTCTCCAAACATGATCCCGAAACGCAAGACTCGGAAAGGATCGCTTTCGGTGATCGGCGTATTTTGGCGATACCGGCGCTTGTCAATGCCCATACCCATACCGGAATGGCTTTTTTGCGGGGAGTGGCGGATGACAGCTCTTTTGAAGAATGGCTTTTCAATCACATTTTACCTCGAGAGGACCGACTGACGCCGGAAGACGTTTACTGGGGGGCGCTTTTCTCGCAAATGGAGATGGCGCGCTACGGTATCGCCCTGTTCAACGATATGTATATGTATCCAGACCGCGTGTGTCAGGCGATTGCGGATTTCGGGATGAAAGGGTGCGTTTGCCGCGGTTTGGTCGATCAAGGCGGCGAGAATGGAAGAGCGGAGGAAAACCGCAGAGCCTTTGAGAAGTGGCACGGATATCAGAACCGGATCCGAGTGGGATTCGGTCCGCACGCGCCTTATACGTGCTCCGATGCGTATATCAGCCGAATTGTCGGGATCGCCAAAGAAGTCGATACCTTCGTTCATATTCATATACGCGAATCGAAACGGGAACGCGAGCTCTACACCATCGAATCGCTGGCGCGCACCGGCCTCTTCGAAGTCCCGTGCTATATGGCGCATTGCGTTCACTTGGAAGAGCGAGAGATTGCGCTGATGAAGGGGTCGAAAGCGATCGTTCTGCACAATCCTTCCTCAAATTTGAAGCTCGCGAATGGTGTCGCTCCCCTCTCTTTGTTCAAGGAAGCGGGAATGCCGGTCATTCTCGGAACGGATAGCGTCGCCAGCAATAACGCGCTTGATATCTGGCGTGAGATGCTACTGACCGCATTGGTGCAAAAAGGCATCTCAGGTGATCCCACCGTCTATCCGGCGAAAGACGCTTTCAGAATGGCAACCGAATACGGGTATCGCTATCTGGGTTTCCCAGGTTCCGGTTCGATAAGCGCGGGAAGCGACGCGGACTTGGCTTTGATCAGCATGGAAGACGTCAACTACCATCCGTTTTCTTTCGAAGGAAGCGACGCTTCCGCGAAGCTCTTTTCATACCTGGTTTACAGCGCTGCGGCGAAAGACGTTCTCGGAACGATGGTAAATGGCCGCTGGGTTTACTTGCGTCGCCCGGAGAGATCCGGGGGGGACACTTTCTCTCCCGAAGATTATCCGACTGTCGACGCGAGACGGGTGATCCTCGAAATCAACCGGATGTCCGAACGCATCAACACGGACTGAGAATGGGGCTGCTCCCGTGTTTTTCGGCGAACCCTTTGAGTGGATCCGGTTTCTAAGGGCATTTGTCACAAGAATACCGGCAGTGATTTTCGCTCTGGGCTTGCACGAATGGGCGCACGCGCGGGCGGCCGTAGCGCTCGGTGACAACACCCCGATCCTTTTAGGAAGAGCCACGCCGAATCCATTTAAGCATTTGGATCCCATCGGTATAATCGTGTTTTTCCTTTTCGGATATGGGTGGTCGCGCCCGATTCCGATCAATGCGGTCAAACTGAAAAGAAAACGGGATATTTTAGTCATCACCTTCTCGGGCCCTTTGTTTAGTTTAGTGCTGGGGTTCATTACCGGCTTGGTCTATTATTTTTTCGGTTTGCATCGATTCAGTTATTTTTTTAACCCCGATGCCAGTCAGGGAATACTACTCACACGATATCTCTCTGATTTGATGGGTTTTTTCATGGTAACAAACTTTGTCATTTTTATCTTTAATCTGTTTCCAATTATGCCTTTGGACGCCGCGAATCTATGGACAGCCTTTTACACGTCCAAACATATGAAGAAAGTTGTTGGATATCAAGTATACGGGATCGTGATCCTCTTGTTTTTGGTCGTTTCAGGTTTGGCAGGAAATATCATGAATCCAGTCGTCGACTTTTTCCAACGACTATTGATACAATTTTCGACTTTGTGGCCTTGAGGGCCGAAATGGGGATTGGACTGTGGACAAAGAACGTTTGCAAAGAATCCTGAAGGTAGAAAAGACCCCTTTGCGGACAGAGTTGGAGGAGTATATCCGTCAGTATTCCCTATACGCCGCCTTAC
Organism: Thermotogaceae bacterium; assembly: GCA_012744415.1. Lineage (GTDB taxonomy): Bacteria > Thermotogota > Thermotogae > MWEM01 > MWEM01 > MWEM01. The sequence goes on along the minus strand of JAAYCF010000217.1, from coordinate 11,153 downwards.
CCGATAATCTACTGATCAGCGATCGGAAAGAAGACTTCCAGGGAGTCGCCCTCTTTTTTTTCGAGGACGCGATCGAAGGGTACGTCAATCAAGATCGGGTTTTCCAGATATATGCCCCGGCACAGAAAGAAAATATCATCTTGGCAATGAATTGGGCGTTTGAAAAGGCAAACAAAGAATTCCCGTTTTTCTGTTCGACCCAATCCGTTCGAAAACGGTTGATCTCGGTATTGGAGCCATTGGTTGTTTTAATGGAAGTGGAAGACGCGCGCGGGTATAGCCATTCGCAACGCGTGGCGCGTCGTTTCTTAGCCTTTGCGAAGGCGCTGGGGTTGCCCGAAATCGACGAGAATCTTTTTTTAAGGTACGGGATGCTGCATGATGTGGGAAGGATCGGTCTGGAGCAACTGATGCTGTATTCACCGACTCGTTTGCGAATCTTCGAAGACACCGGCCAGGACCATACCGTGGCGGGTAGCATCTTTATCTCCACCTTGGAAGTTCTGAACGATTTCTTGCCCTTCGTGAGGCACCATCACGAACGCTACGACGGAAAAGGCTTCCCGGATCATTTGAAAGGAGACCAGATTCCTTATTGGGTACGTGTCCTTTCGATCATCAATTGGTATGACAACGCTCTGAATACCGTTGATTCTGAGTTTTCGACAGGCGTGATGTCTCAGACAGAAGCCTTGCGCGTTATACGCGAGGATCACGGACGTTTCTTCGATCCCGAAATCGCCTCGGAGTTCGTTAAGTTCATTCTCTTCGAAAAAGATGAAGATTGATTTTCCTCCGTTAATCGCGGCCGTTTGGGACTCGAAAACCGACTTCGAAAGAATCCGGCGCTACAAAGGCGACACGGTCTTCATCCTCAAAACAGACTTGATCAGCGTCCAAGGTCAAATAAAAGCATACAAAAAAATGTCCTTCCGGGTGTTCGTCGACATTGACTTTGTTGATGGCCTTTCCGGAGATGAGTACGGTTTCCGCTTTCTAAAACTCCAAGGGCTGGACGGGATCATTACCGTGAAACCCCGGCTGATCGAAGTGGCGAAGAAGTACGCCTACCCCGCTGTCCTAAGGTCATTCGCTCTCGATTCGAGCGCTTTGTGCCATCTTCACGAAACGATCCTATCCTATCGGCCCGATATCATCGAAATACTTCCCGGATGCGCTTTTCCAAAAGTGATCGCGTATTTACGAGAAAAGCAGATCCAGCCGTTTCCCGTCTGTATTTCTGCCGGTTTAGTCGATGACGTCCAAGAGGTGAAATTTCTTATCAGAAGCGGAGCGCAAGCAGTCTCCAGCAGTTCTGAAGCATTATGGGACCAATACCAAAACATCGAAAGAGAGGTGTCAAGATGAAGTATGCGATGATTAGTTTGTTGGCCTTAATTTGCGCGGTACCGGGGTTTTCCAATTTTTTGGTTATCTACCCCAACCAGTTGGCCTATATCGGCGTAGAAGAAGAGATCAACGGCCGTTCCGCCGAAATCAACGTGTTAAGCGGTATCCTCACGGATACCTTCGCGACGATTCCGGCCTATGAAAGCGCCTTCTATATGGGAGCCGAAATGTACGTGGTGGATAGGCTGCTCAAAGATTGGGAAGGGCACGAGATCACCTGGCTGTTCGCCGATGGGACGAAAGGGGCGTATACGCTGGTTTGCGCGGAACCGGTCCTTCTGAAAGGCCCCGACGGAATATTCAAACCCCTCAACGGGACACCGGTCTTTGCCTCATTACCCCGCATCAACACGGAGCCGAAGATGTCCGTTCGGTTTGATGAAAACGTGGCGCGCGCGAAAGTGTCCTACCAGCTCCAAGGATTAGGATGGGAAGCTTTCTATGCGCTACACCTCGAAGAAGACGCGGCGACCTTGAGGGGAACTTTGAAGATCGCCAACGCTTTACGCGAAACGATCCATACGGACAATCTGATCCTCTTCTCAGGACAGATCAATCGGGTCAGTCAGAACGACTATGCGGTGCCTGCTGCTCCGCGCGCACAATTCTATCTCGCGGAGGAGAAAGAAGCCTCATATGGAGGGGGTGCGTCCGATTTCTCCGGTTACGTCTTGTACCCGGTTCCCGGCGTATTTGATTTTTCGGGAGAACAATCCACTTACTACCGTTTCTTGGAATTCAGACAACCTTACGAAAAGCGTTATACTTTCTCCAGTACCTACTACACGAACGAGAGCGCCTTCAGGGCGTTAAATCAAACGATCCATATGGAAGAGCTGACCAAGGCGGTACCAGCCGGGACAGTCAGCGTCTACCAGAAAAGAGCGTTTGATACCGTTTTGATCGGAGAGTCGGCCCTTTCCGACAAACCGATCGGCGATACGGTCGATATCGCGATCGGGCGGACCGTCGAATTGCAGGGCAAGTTCGAGCTAATCGAGTCTCGTGAAGAGGGAAAAGAGTCGGTTCGCCGATACCGGCTCACTGTTAAAAACTACACTGAAAAACCTTTGAAAGCCTACACTTATACGAGTGTTCCTGATGATTCAGTCTTGTGGTTAAGCGACAAGCGCATCGAAAGAACGAAAGCCAACCAGTTGTTCACTCTCGTGGAGGTGGCTCCAAAGGCTGAAGAGGTAGTCATATTTGGCATACGCTACGCTCGCTAAAGAACTGAGGCGTCTCATCCGCCTGAACCTTTCGGAAAAACGAACGGCCCATATTTCGGCTTCTGAAGATTATGCCAACAGATTGTGCGTCAAACACCGATTGCCTTATGAACCTGTTATGATAGGCGTTTTGGCGCATGATCTTTTTCGGGAATGGCCGGTGGAATACTTGCGTCGCGTGGCGCTCCGGTCAGGCATAGCCCGAAATCCTTACCTCGAAAGAGAGCCGATTCTGTATCATGGTATAATTGCAGGGCTTTTTCTGAAGAGGTGGCGGGGAAATCTGGGATTCCTATCTGACATCGTGGAGGCGGTCACTTACCACACCACCGGATATCCGTTTCGCTGTTACATCGGAAAGATACTCTTTCTCGCGGATTCTTTAGAGGAAACCCGAGACTATCCGGGAGTCAAACGGCTGCGAAAGCTCGCCGAACGAGATTATGAGAACGGCTTTAACGAGGTGTTAGAGCATAAGATCGGCTATTATGTACGAAAAAAATATCTATTATTGCCGGAAACCGTCGCTGCATGGAACAGCGCCGTGACCGGCGAGGTTTGGAAGGTGTAAAATTTGTACTCTCTATTGAACATGGGCAACGAAGAACTGCGGGAAACTCTTAAGAATATGGGTTACCCGGCTTTTCGCGCGGATCAGATCAACCAATGGGTTTTCCAGAAACATATTTACGAACCGGAAAACATGACCAACCTCCCGCAGGAGATCAAAGAGCTGCTGGGGACGCAGATCGGGTTCGTTCTCCCGGAAGTCGTGCAGCATCTGGTCTCTTCTATCGATCGGACCGAGAAGTTCCTCTTGGGCCTTAATGACTCGGAAACGATCGAGTCTGTCCTTCTCTATCATAAAGACCGCATCACAGCCTGTATTTCCTCACAGGTCGGATGCGCGCTTAAATGTGATTTTTGTGCCACCGGAAGAAGCGGTTTCAAAAGAAACCTTACATGCGATGAGATCATCGGCCAGGTTTTGGTAATGGAAAGACGGCCGGGTTCCAACCGTGATGAACCGGCGCAAAAGGTCGGCAACATCGTTTTTATGGGGATGGGGGAGCCGCTGTTGAACTACGAGGAAGTCAAGCGGGCAATTCACATCCTGACCGATCCAAAACAATTCGGCATCAGCAAACGCCGCATCTCGGTCAGTACGGCCGGTGTCGTGCCCGGCATCGAACGGTTGGGAAAAGAGATCAAAGAAGGCACGCCGTTTTTAACCGGCATCACGCTTTCAGTTTCGCTACACGCGCCGAATAATCGGATTCGAGACCGGTTGATGCCGATCAATCACAAATATCCGGTTGAAGAGCTGATCTTCACACTGCGCGAGTACATTGAAAACACCGGGGATCGCGTCACGATCGAGTACATCTTGATTGATGGCGTGAATGAATCGGATGAAACCGCTCAAGAACTTTGCGCGTTACTGAAAGGGATGAAGGTCAATATCAACCTGATACCGGTGAATCCGGTCGCCGATCCCTACCGGCGGCCAAGCGAAGAGAAGGTGGCGCGTTTCCAGTCAATTCTGACGAAAAATGGGTTTGAAGCCGTCCAACGCGTGGAGAAAGGCGCGGATATCGAGGGGGCTTGCGGGCAGTTAAGAAATAGGGGGGATAAAAGATGAAAAAGTGGATTGTGGCCATTATCGCCATCGTTGCTTTGGTGTTGCTCTTTTTCTTTGTGAAAGGGGTCTTCGACAATTCGATCCAGCTGAATCCTGTCGCGTTCAAAATCGGGCCGTTCTATATTCACTGGTACGGGATCGTTATTGCCGCGGGGATCATACTGTGCTATATCATCGGAAGCCGCATCGGCGTGAAGCAGGGGATGAATGAGGAGCATATGGCGGAAGCCATTATCGTGTGCATCTTCTTTGGGATTGCCGGCGCGCGGCTTTATTATGTGTTCTCCCAATGGGATTTGTATAAAAACAATCTTCTTGAAATCTTTATGACTTGGCACGGAGGGTTGGCGATATACGGAGGTGTGCTGGGCGCGCTCCTTGGCGGGGCTCTCTACACGCGTTTTAGGAAAAACTGCTCCTTCACGCTCTTTCAGGGAACTGATATCGCGGCGGCGATGCTCCCTCTGGGGCAAGCGATCGGAAGATGGGGCAACTTCTTCAACTATGAGGCGTACGGCAGCCCGACCGATTTGCCGTGGAAAATGTTCATCCCGTTTCCCTACCGTATGCCGGGTTATGAAGGATTCGAGTATTTCCATCCCACTTTTTTATACGAGAGCGCTTGGGATATCCTGACGTTTTGCGTCCTCTTCTTCTTTTATGCAAAGAAGAGGAAGAACCATGGCGAGACAACCGCCCTCTACTTTATCGTTTATTCTCTCGGACGCATCTTCGTAGAGTCATTGCGATTGGACAGCCTTTACTGGGGAGAGTGGCGCGCGGCGCAGGTCACCGGTGTCATTCTGATGGCAGTCGGTATTTTGTTGTTCGTCTACTTCCGCAAAAAAGGCAAACCGATTGTGAAACAAACCGCTTAGGCTGCCGGAACCGTCCATGGCCGAAGGGGTTAGACAGGTACGAACGCCGCCGAATGACGCGGAGGCGGAACGCGCCGTTCTAGGATCGATGCTGATCGACCCGGAAACGGTGGGAGACGTGATGGAAGTCATCACGAGCGAAGATTTTTACAACGAAAAACACAAAATCGTTTTCCGCGCGATGGAGACTTTGGTGGAAAAAGCAGATCCCGTCGATGTCGTCACACTCTCCGACGTTTTACGCAAAGAAGCGGCGATCGAAAAGATCGGCGGGGAAATATTCCTGGTTCAGTTAGCGGAGGCCGTACCGACCTCCGCTCACTGTGTGGAGTATGCGAAGCTGGTACGAGAGAAATCCATCTTGCGGAATCTGATCAATACTGGCAGCAAGATTGTCGAAAACGCTTACAGCCTCGAAGAGGTCGATAAAATTTTGGACCAGGCGGAGCGCTCGATCTTGAAAATTGGGGAAAGAACGTTGGATCGTTCTTTCCGCCCACTGAAAGCCATTATCGACAAAGCCTTCGAAAACCTCGTTGATATTAAGGTCAAACACGACAGCCGGCAGGACAACAAGTACGTATCGGGGGTTTCCACCGGATACGATGCGTTGGATATGCTGACGACGGGCTTCCATCATTCCGATCTGGTGATCGTCGCCGCTCGTCCTTCGATGGGAAAATCGGCTTTGGCGCTGAATTTCGCCTACAACATGTCTTTGCAGACCAATCAGATGGTGGGCGTCTTCAGCCTGGAAATGTCAGCCGAGCAGATCGCGCTGCGTTTGTTGAGCGTTGCCTCCCGCGTGCCCTTTTCCAAATTGAGAAAAGGAGACATCACCAACGACGAATGGGATCGCTTGACAAACGCGGCAAGTCGGTTGACGGACGCCAACCTTATCATCGACGACGATTCGATGCTGGAACCGCGAACCCTGCGGACGAAGGCGCGGCGAATCAAAAAAGAGTACGGGCTGGACATCGTGGTCGTTGACTACCTTCAACTGATGAATTGCGGGAAAGAGCGAGAGAACAGGCAACAGGAGATTTCAGAGATCTCGCGATCGATGAAACTCCTCGGGAAAGAACTCGATGTCGTCGTGATCGCGGCGTCTCAACTCTCAAGATCTATTGAGCAACGCGAGGACAAACGTCCCCGCCTCTCAGATCTCAGGGAATCCGGCGCTATCGAACAGGACGCGGATACCGTTCTGTTCATTCATCGGGAAGCGTATTACAAGAGAAAGAAAGACGGCTCGGACGAGAACGAGGTTCAGATCATGAACGAGCCCCACGAAGCCGAAATCATCATCGGTAAACAGAGAAACGGCCCCATCGGGACCGTTCGATTAACCTTCGATCCAAACTACGTCTCTTTCTATCCCGTCGACTACGGGCATTTGGGATGATATAGCCTTAGCGCGTATCCGGCACGTTTTCGAAAGAGGCTTGATACTCCTCTTTAATTGTTTGGACAAGCTCCTTGACCGACACGATCTTTTTCACGCGGTAGGCATTCGCGCCGCAAAAGACGAACCCCTCTTCCAAGATCCCTTTTTGGGCGTTCGTTAAGGCCATCGCGATACAGTAAGGCGCGTTGACGAAGTCGCAAGTGCTCAAGCAGCGATAGGGACATACGAAAGGCTTCTTCAAACCGCTTTCCACATCGATAATGAACTGATTGCGCAACGCTCGTCCCGGAAGCCCCACCGGGCTTTTGATGATGGTGATGTCCTCTGGTTGGCATTCAAGGTACGCTTCTTTGAAACGGTTGGAAGCGTCGCATTCGAAGGTACCGACGAACCGCGTGCTCATTTGGACTCCCTGCACACCCATCTCCAAAGCCTTTCGAATATCTCCGCCGGTGAAGATCCCGCCTCCGGCGATGATAGGAATTTGGCGGGCGTAATCGGTTTCCAACTCTTTAACTTGCTCCACTAACTGGGGAATCAAGTTTTCCAGTTGATAATCGGGATTATTGATTTGCCTCAAAGAAAAACCTAAGTGCCCGCCGGCTTTCGGCCCTTCGAGAACCAATGCGTCCGGAACACGCCCGTATTTTTTATCCCAGTATTGGAAGATCAGACGCGCCGCTTTCGCGGAAGAGACGATTGGCACGAGTTTCGTTTTTGTCCGGTGGATCACCTCTAAAGGGATTTCATTCGTATCCCAAAAAGGCAACCCCGCTCCGATAAAAATAAAATCGGCTCCCTCTTCCAGCGCGACACGCAGCAACGATGAAAAATCATTCAGAGCCGCCATGATGTTCACGCCGATCCATCCTTTAGTTAAAGATCGCGCCTTCCGAATCTCCAAACGCAATCCTTCCCGATCCAGGTCCATCAGGGACATCGTGCCCTGATCCCAATCGAAATGGAAGGTGCCGATTCCAGCGCTTGCAATCACGCCGATGCCGCCTTCATTCGCGACAGCGCTCGCCAAACCCGATAACGATACCCCGACACCCATTCCGCCCTGTACGATAGGAAGCGGGATCACGTTGTCTCCGATTCGCAACTCCGGTAATTGATTCATATCCAACTCCTTGTCATCGATAATCCTCCGTAACGATCCCTTCTATTTCCTGCCGATTATACACGAAATCGGCCAAGGCGTGAAACAGTAACCTCGCGGCCAATTTCCCGATCTGCTTTTTATAAATTGCGTCAACGCTTTTGTTATCGGGCAATACCGCCTTTTTGAGAGCGGCCTAAGACTCCGTTTCATGATATAATTGCGCCAGTACAACAGATTGAAGGGAGGAATTCTTTTGAAAAAGATACTCTTTACAACCGTACTACTGTGCATTCTCTTATCCTCTGTCCTGTTTTCCAGCACGACTCTCCGGATGATTCAGGTTTTCAGCAGCCCCGAAAGAACCAAAATCATTGAAAACATTATCGACAAGTTTGAAGCCGCTAACCCCGGCGTCACGGTCGAACTGATCTCCCCGCCTTATGAAACCGCGGTATCGAAAGTCAACATTATGATGAGCAACGAAGAACCTCTCGATATTGTTGAAGTCAGCGACTGGCTTCTCAGCGGACTTGTCAGCATGGGATCTTTGGAGAATATGGAACGGTACATCACGCATTCAGAGCAGGCAAAGTACTGGGTGGATGGCGTCGTGGAAGCCGCAAGAACAGTGGACGACACCGCCTATATTATGCCGAACGCCATCTACGTGAAAACTCTTTTTTACCGCCCTGATGTCCTCGAAAAGTACAACATCGTCGGCGCACCGCGCTCGATGGGCGAAATGATGGCCATCTGCCAGTACATCACGAACGGTAAGGATCAATATGGCTTCACCTACCGCGGCATTGATCCGGTCAACTTTATGGATCTCGTACTCTGCTCCTTCTTTGATGACATCGATCCAGCTTGCATGTACAAAACCGCTTCCGGAAAGATCATCTTCGAAGACTCCAGAGCGCTCGAAGGCCTTAAATTCTACTTGGATCTTTACCACAAAACCTCCCCGAAAGACTCGATTTCATGGGGTTTTGACGAACAAGTCAACTCTTTCGTCTCCGGCCTCACGCCCATTCTCTTCCAAGACCCGGATACGACTGCGCTTCTGAACTACCTCTTGACCAATGGCGTGTACAAAACGGCGCCTTTGCCTGTAGGACCCGGCGGGAAAGTCTATCCGACCTTCGGGTTCGGCGGCTGGGGAATCCCCTCGTACTCTAAAAACAAAGATATGGCGTGGAAGTTCATCGAATTCTTCAATCTGCCGGAGAACGCCGCCTACTTCTGCAAACAATACGGCGCGTTGCCCGTAGATTCCCGTATCTATGATCAGGACCCATACTTCAGTTCCGAAGTGTTCGCGGGGTGGGCGGAGATGTTCGCTGATCCTGAAACCTATCAAATCACCGCGTATCCGATCGATAACGAAGTATGGGGCGAATGGTTCCGTTTCCAGGGAGATATTCAGGAACGATTGCTGATGAACCGAATGACTCCGGAAAAAGCTCTTCAGGAATTCACCCAGTTCTGGAAAGATGCCGGCATCTAAAAACGAAAAAGGCGCGAAAGCGCCTTTTTCTTCTTCCTTGGAAACGCGACCCTTTCGTTCTTTTAAAAAGAAGAGCCGACGGTTTTTCTTCCTATTGGCCCTTTTCATCCCCACCTTTTCGGTCATCGGATTCCTTACGATCTATCCGACCGTCCGGGGGTTCATCCTCTCGTTTCAAAACTATACGGTTTTCAATATCCGCCGCATCCGTTTTATCGGGCTTCAAAACTACGAGAAGGTAATCAATAGCGGCGACTTCGGTTTGATCCTGTGGAACACCTTCCTTTGGATCTTTTTTTCCGTCCTGTTTCAGATGCTTCTTGGCCTGGGTTTGGCGCTTCTGATGCGAAAACCTTTCAAAGGCCGGGGAATCTATACCGGTTTTGTCTTCTATCCGTGGGCTTTGTCCGGCTTCGCTATCGGGTTGATCTGGAGATGGCTATTCGACGGTTCTTTCGGCATTATTAACGATATCTTGATCCGATTAGGTTTCATCGAAACCGGTATCGGCTTCTTTTCCGACCCAACGCTCGCGATGCTGGCGGTAATCATCGTCAACATCTGGTACGGCATTCCGTTTTTCGCGATCATGATCTTAGCCGCTTTGCAGGGAATTCCGAAAGATGTTTACGAATCCGCTTGGATGGATGGGGCGAACCCCATCAACAGCTTTTTCAAAGTAACCTTGCCGTACATCCGTCCGGTCCTCGTCAACACCATCCTCTTGCGCGTCATCTGGGTCATGAATTTTCCCGATATCATCTACGCGATGACACGGGGCGGGCCGGCAAAAGCGACGGAAATCCTCTCCGTGTACATGATCAACATCGTTTTCTATGAAAACAACAACTTTAGCAAAGCCTCAGCCGTTGGAGTCATCATTATCAGCCTCCTAATGGTCTTCACAACCTTCTACTATCTGATATCGAATACGAAAAAAATGGAGATGTAGTGTCCGTGCGCGTAAAAAAAGCGATCTCGAAAACTTTGAAAGGACTGGCGTTAGGCTTATATTTGGCCTTTGCCCTCGCGCCGATCCTTTGGATCTTCATCACATCGATCAAACCGCCCGAAGACATCTACACCTTTCCAATCAAATATTGGACACAGAAACCCTCGTTCGAAGCCTATCGTTACCTTTTCGGATTCGCCAATTTTTCGCGATACTTTGGAAACAGCCTCTTCGTCACCTTCTTCGCATCGATCGTTTCGACTTTTTTCGCCCTTTTCAGCGGGTATGCCCTCTCGCGCTTTCCTTTCAAAGGGAAAGGAATCCTAATGATTTTCCTGTTTTTCACCCAGATGATCCCGGCCTATCTATTGATGATCCCCCAGTTCCAGATGTTCTCCAGCCTTAAACTCACGAATAACCTGTTCGGGATTATTATCATCTATATCGGGTTGGGCGCTACCTTCAGCACAATTATGGCGAAAGGGTTTTTCGATCGCATCCCCGTCAGTATGGAAGAAGCGGCGCTCATCGACGGATGCAATCGCGTCGGCGTTCTCTTCCGCATCACCGTCCCGTTGCTGTTGCCGGGATTGGCCGCCATCTTCAGCTTTTCCTTCGTTAATAATTGGAACGAGCTGTTCACCGCTGCCCTATTTCTTGATAGCGACTCGAAAATGACCGTTCCGGTCGCGCTTTATTCCTTCATCTCGAAGGCCGGCATCCAATGGAACGTCCTCGGCGCCGGAATCATCGTCGCGCTCGTTCCCACGATGATCGTTTTCTTCTTCGCCCAAAAATACATCGTCGCCGGCCTCACCCAAGGCGCGGTAAAAGAATAACCTCGAATTAAGTTTCAAGAAGGGCACGCTCAAATAGACCGCTTTGGATCGCCCGACCTTTAGTCGGGCATGGGTTTAGTTACTCAAAACTAAAGAATCGATCCAAGAAGAAGAGCACGAAGAAAGGTTTGTAGCCTCTCGTGGAGCGCATTTTAGGAGCGCCGACTCTTTAGGTCGGCA
>JAAYCF010000216.1 GCA_012744415.1 Thermotogaceae bacterium | reverse complement strand
TTCTCCGTTTTCACAGAACGCTTCGTGTAAGCTTCGGACGGCTTTTTCTATCTCCGCTTCCTTTACGACGCACGTGATCTTGATTTCCGAACAAGAGACCATCTCGATTGGAATGCTCTGGTCAGCGAGTGTTCGAAAGACCCGCGCCGCCACACCGGGATGAGACCGCATTCCGATGCCGATTACCGAAGCCTTCGCCATATCCTTTTCTGCGGTTACCCGGGCGCCTTCATATCGACGAATAAAAGCGGCGGTGATGTCATAGGCCGATTCGTAGTCTTCGCGTGAAACAAGGAACGAAATCGTCATCGTCGTTTTTTCGCCGAAGTCTTGGACAACGATATCGATATTGATGTTTTCAGCGGCGATCTCTGCGAAAAGATCGGCGAAGATGGACGGCGACTGCGGCAATCCGGTTACGGTGATTTTCGCTTCGGCTTTGGAATGGGCGATACCTCGCACGATTGCTTTTTCCATAATGGTCTCTCCTTCCTGTATATAAGTACCGGTTGAATAATCGAATGAACTGCGCAAATGGATGGGGAGGTGAAATTTGGCTGATAGCTCGACACATCGGCTGTGCAAAACCTTTGCGCCGGATCCAGCCATTTCGAGCATCTCTTCATAAGAGATTCGCGATATTTTCTTCGCCTCCGGAACCACCCTTGGGTCGGCCGTATAAACACCGTCGACATCAGTATAAATCTCCACTTCCGCAGCGTGTAACGCGCATCCCAACGCGGTTGCCGTGATATCGGATCCACCCCTGCCGAGCGTTGTGATTTCGTTGTCTTCCGTTACTCCCTGAAAACCGGCGATAATGACGATTTTTCCTTTTTCTAATTCCGTGCGTAATTTCTCTGTGGGAATACTTTTTATTCTCGCTTTGGTGTGTATCGGTTCGGTCAGGATACCGATCTGCGGAGCCGTGAAAGATATCGCGTTTTCTCCCAACTCTTGTATGGCTAAGGCTAATAGCGAGATCGACAACTGTTCACCCGTCGCCAGAATCATGTCGAGTTCGCGTCCATTCGGCTTATGCGCGATCTCTTTCGCTTTTCCGATCAGCGAATCGGTCATTCCTGCCGGCGCCGAGACAACAACGACCAGCTTTTTCCCGGTTTTAGCCGTTTCCACGATCCGGTTGGCGACACATTTTATCCTTTCGGCGTTGGCGACGGACGTACCGCCGTACTTTTGAACCCATACTTCCATATCGAACCTCCAAAAAAAAGAGGGCGCTTCTTACGAAACGCCCTCGAAATTTTGTATCGGCAAGCGCTAACGGCGCCCACCCAATTTCGGGGGCGTGAGGCGCATCATCATATAGCCTTTTCTGAGTAACGAACTCGTATTTTTTTTCATAAACAAATTCCTCCTTAGAACGCCGTATTATACCATAAATAGCCCGGTAGCATGCCTCCAGTTAGATCTTCGGGGACAAACCCCCGGATTGGATTCCGAAAACATACCGGTCCGCGAAAAAAATCGCGACCGTTGTTGAATAGGCGCAATCGCGAGTCAAGTTCGCAGTCGATACAAAAAGCCCCTCATCGTGACGAGGGGCTTTTTTTTCTGGTGAAATCAAAACGCCTTATGGTTTGCGCATACCTTCAATCCATGCTTTATCAGATAGCGGTAGCGGTTCCGTTTCCATTATCGACAAGCGGTTTTTCGAACTGGCTTCGATAGAGGTCCGCATAGAATCCGTTCTGCTTTAGGAGCTGCAAGTGCGTGCCTTGCTCGACAATATCTCCGTGGTTCATGACGAGTATAAGGTCGGCATCCCGGATGGTCGAGAGCCGGTGAGCGATGATAAAGCTCGTCCGGCTCTTCATCAAGTTCTCCATCGCTTTTTGGACCTGGACCTCCGTACGCGTGTCGACCGAGCTGGTGGCTTCGTCAAAGATCAATATCTTCGGGTCGGAAAGGATCGCGCGGGCAATCGTGATCAATTGTTTTTGACCTTGTGAGATATTCGTCGTTTCTTCGTTTAAGACCATCTGGTACCCTTCCGGGAGCGCGTGAACGAATGAGTCCACGTGGGCGGCTTTCGCAGCCTCGATAACCTCTTCATCGGTGGCGTTCAACCGGCCGTAACGGATGTTTTCCATGATCGATGCATTATATAACCACGTATCTTGCAGTACCATTCCGAAATGGTCTCGCAAATGGTTGCGTGAAAAGGTCTTGATGTTATGTCCGTCGAGCAGGATTTCTCCGGCATCGAGCTCGTAAAAGCGCATCAGCAACTTAACCAACGTGGTTTTTCCGGCTCCGGTCGGCCCGACGATGGCGATATGTTGACCAGGCTGAATTTCGGATGAGAAGTCTTGGATAACCGTCTTCTCAGGCGTATACCCGAACCGGACGTGTCGGAATTCGACGTGACCCGCAACTTCCGTCAGAATCGTCGGATTTTGCGTTTCCGGCGTTTCTTCGGCTTCTTCCAGGAAAGCGAAGACTCTTTCCGCGGCCGCCGCCGTCTGCTGGAAGATATTGGCGATATTGGCGATTTGGGCTATCGGTTGGGTGAAAGTTCGAATATATTGGATAAAGGCTTGTATATCGCCGACGGTGATGATCTTTCTTACGGCGAACCATCCGCCTAAAATGCTGATGATGACATAACCGATATTCCCGACAAAGACCATAATCGGCATCATCATGCCGGACAGGAACTGGGATTTCCACGCAGAAGTGTATAATTTTTGGTTGAGTTCTCCAAAAGTGGAGACACTTTGTTCTTCCCCGTTAAAGGCTTTCACAACGATATGGGCGCCGAACATCTCCTCCACGTGTCCGTTCACGTGCCCCAAAAAGGCTTGCTGCTGCTGGAAATATTTTTGGGAGGCTTTGACGACGAAACGGATCAGCACCATCGATAACGGTAAAATCAGCAGCGCGACAACGGTCAATTGCCAACTGATGCTAAACATCATCACCATCACTCCGATAACGCTGGCGACGGAAGAAATCATCTGTGAAAGGCTTTGATTCAGCGTCTGGCTAACGGTATCCACATCGTTGGTGATCCGGGACAACACTTCGCCCTGTGTGGTTTGATCGAAGTATTTCAAGGGAAGCCGGTTGATCTTTTGAGAGAGATCCTTTCGGAACCGGTAAGAGATCTTCATCGAAACGCCGGACATAATCCAACCCTGGATGTAGCTTAAGAAGGCGCTGAAGCCATATAATCCGATCAGGAACAGCATGGTTTTGCCGATTGCGTCGAAGTCGATACCGCTGCCTTTCCCCTGGACTTTGTTCATAATGCCTTCGAAAAGGGAGGTCGTAATGTTCCCCATGATTTTCGGTCCTAAAATGGAGAAAACGGCGCTGCAGGCGGCGAAGATCATAACGATCAAAATCGCGATACGATACCCCTTCAGATGCTTAAGGAGTTTTCGGAAGGTGCCTTTAAAGTCTTTAGCTTTCTCTCCGCCTCTCATCATGGCGGGGCCCATACCCGGTCCGCCTTGCGTCGGGGGAGGAGTTGGCTTTTTTACGGGTTCGCGGTCGGGACTCATGCCAATTCCTCCTTCGTGAGTTGAGAATAGGCGATCTCTTGATAGGTTTTGCAGTTTGCGATTAGCTCTTTATGCTTGCCTAATCCCACGATACGGCCTTCATCCAAAACGAGTATCTGATCCGCGTTCATAATCGTCGCGATCCTTTGCCCCACGATGATGACGGTGCTGGAAGCCGTTCTCTCTTTCAATTGTTGTCTGAGCGCCATATCGGTTTTGTAATCCAGAGCGGAAAAACTGTCATCGAAGAGGTAGATCGGCGCTTTTTTTATCAAAGCCCGAGCGATGGCGAGCCGCTGCTTCTGGCCGCCCGAAACATTGGCGCCGGCTTGGGCGATATGTTCCTGATACTTTTCCGGTTTTTCTTCGATAAACTCCGAAGCCTGGGCGATGGCGGTCGCGGTTTCCATCTCTTCCTGGCCCGCGTTCGCATCAGCATATTTGAGGTTTGATTCTATCGTGCCGCTGAACAACAACCCTTTCTGCGGAACGTACCCGATTTTGGACCGTAGTTCTTTTTGGGTGACCTGTTTCACATCCACGCCATCTACCAACACCTGTCCTTCGGTGGCATCGAAAAACCTTGGGATCAGATTGATGAGGGTTGACTTTCCGGATCCGGTCGAGCCGATGATCGCCGTGGTTTTTCCGGGTAAAGCGGTAAAAGTAATGTTTTTGAGCATATTCTCCTCCGCCCCGGGAAACCGGAAGGATACGTTTCGGAATTCAACCACCGCTCCTTCCCGATTTTTTGGAAAGGGAACCGGATCATCCGGGTCTTTAATGGTCGGCTCGGTATTGAGGACTTCTGAGATACGCCCAGCGGACACCGCGGCGCGTGGGAGCATGATAAACATCATCGAAAGCATTAGGAAGGAAAAAATGATGTGCATCGCGTATTGCATAAAGGCCATCATATCGCCAACCTGCAAACTGGATTCAGCGATCTGGTGCGCGCCTACCCAGATGATCAGCAGCATGATCCCGTTCATGATGATCATCATCAGGGGCATCATGATGACAAACATCCGGCTGATGAATAACGTCGTCTTCGTTAGCTCCCGATTGACCGTGTCGAATCGCCCTTCTTCGAAGTCCTGGGCGATAAAAGCGCGAATCACCATCAAACCCGACAGGTTTTCTCTCGAGACTAAGTTCAACCGGTCGATCAGTTTCTGTATCTTTTTAAATTTCGGTACGGCGATCGCAAACAGAACCGTGATCAAACCCAGCAATACGATGACCGCGAGGGCGATGATCCAGGACATCGAGACACTCTTGTCTAAGGCGCGGATGATCCCTCCAACACCCATAATGGGGGCGAATAAAACCATCCGAATCATCATCACCATGACCGTCTGGATCTGCGTGATGTCGTTGGTAGTTCGGGTGATCAGCGAAGCGGTGGAAAACTTTTCAAATTCATAGAGGGAAAAGCGTTCGATTTTCGAAAAGGTATCCTGACGCAGATCTCGCGCCATACCCGCGCCGATCTTGGCTGACAGAAAGACGACCGCGATGGTGCTAAGTGCGGCGAGGAGCGCGATCGCCAGCATCAATAGACCGGTCTGTATGATGTACCGATTCTGTAAAGATTCGGTCGATACGCCCATCGCTTCATACTCGGCTTTGATGGCCGCCACGGCTCCTTGAAGAACCATGCTGTCTCCGAGAGCGGTGAACATTTGGTCCATCCCCTGAGCCATTTCCTGTCTCTTGTCAGCGCCCATTAAGGCAATGAGCCGGTATGGGTCGAGAGCGACAGACATTTTCGTTCCGTTCAGATCCATCATACCGTCAACCGCTTCGGACTTCGCTTTTTCAATTCCGGAAACGATGAGCAACGGTCTGCTCATGGCTTTGCTTAAGGCTTCCGACTTCACCTCGTTCGGATCTTTCAGAAGGACAATCGGTTCGCTTTTTAGGATCGGGTAGGTTTTCAGAGTTGCCTCATAGTTTGGATCTCCTTCTTTAACTACGGCGTAACTACTTGAAACCAGGTCTTTTTCCGCGTCCGTCATAAACAAGGCGAGATGATCGAGGGTGGTTTGCCGTAAGGCGGAAGGAACGGAATGCTCGATTCCACCCTGTTGCAGGCCGGTATTCACGATACGGGACATATAGTCCGGCAAGGCTAATTCGCTCATCGCTTGAATGAAAAGCAAAAAGAGCGCGAGTAAAAGATACGCTGAATACGGTTTTAAGTACCGCATGATCTTCAACATGATGGTTTCTCCTTATCTGGATTCACAGATTCCGAAAACGTCTTTTTCAAATCCATTAGTACGGATAAAATGTTTTCCAACGTGCGTTTATCGTAAACTGACATCGATTGGCGAAAGACGCGGTGGACTTTCTCTTCGATTTCGGGATACCGGCATTTCTCAACTTTCGCGCGGATGTTGACGACACGGCGATCCGTTTCGCTCCGGATCCGTTCGACGAATCCTTGTTTTTCAAGCCGGTCTACGATGCCGGACACCGTGCTTCCGGACAGTTTGAGCTGGCTGCTGATATCGCTGATTTTCATTTCACCCTGTTCCGCCAAGAGTCCGATAGCCATCGCTTGAGGGGGGGTTAACCCCATCGTTCCCAACTCCGCCTTGAAGAGCCGCGTCATCGATTTCATAAGCTCTTTTAAAGTTTTCAATATCTCGATCGGTAGGTCACGTTCTTCCAATCAAAAAACCTCCTCAGGCAATAAATTTATTTCGCACACGAATATTTCGAATGCGAAGCGTATCTTATTCCTTTCGCGCACCGAATGTCAAGAGGCAGGAATGAATAAAACAGAACACTTATAAGTAAATTCGATAACGGGATAATTTCGAGTTAAAGGAAATGGTTGAAAAGACGAGCATGGTTTTAAAATTTGGAATGCGCCATAGATGGAAACCCTGACTTTAGTCGGGCATGGTCTGTATTTCGATGACGATTTGGTCGCGGTAACGATCTTCAAGTCGAGATCTCGACGTTATCACGATTAAGTGTCGAGGTCTACGTTAATTACCGGGTAAAGGAAAGGGCGCCTAACGAAAATTAAGCGATCCAAGTCGCTCCGCTTCCTTCATTTCATTCTAACTGCATGCTATAATGTAAACATCGCTCGCTTTCTTGAAGGTTGAACTCAATCGGGTTGACTCGCGAAATCGGGGTTAATCGGGAGGGATGGTAACGATGAAAACCACTTCATACCGAAAGAAAACGGTTTTGTTCATCGCTTTTGCTTATATCGCCCTATTATTAATGATCGTCGGATGCGGCGGGGGAGCGGCGCTCCCGGTTGCGGATAACACGCCTCCGAATTATGTTGTCACGGTAGACGGAGAAGCGGGCAACGAACTGAACGAGTCGCGGGAATCGGGTTTTAGCCTTGAACGGGAAGCTCAAACCGGAGATAACATTATCGCTTTCGAAGGCACCGAGCAAAGTGGTCCCGTAACGATTTTTATCGCGGTTAACGAAGGCGCTCAAAGAGTCACTTTATGTGAGATTGTCGATGGAACGTTTAAGATGAATCTGTCTTTACCCCCCACAGATGTCATGACGCAAGTATATAACGGTATCAGTTATGACCTGATAGAAGTCATTCATAGCGCAAAAGATAAGCATAACAATCACACAACTCCAAAAACCGAAGTGTTTCCTCAAGCGCTAAGCGAACAGGCGGGAAGGCAAGCCATCCGAGAGGCTAAAGCCAATGTTTCGATATCAGACTTCGATGAGGCAGGCGGGTTCGAAGAAAACCGGCAAGTGGAAATTCAAGGAAGGAATATATTTGTAGATTTAGTCGGGCATTATAGAGGCGGCGATGGCGCTTGGAGAGAACTGAGCGCGAATTATTACCGTTTAAGCGACCAAAAAGCGGCCGACTTTCAAAACATCGTGTTCGATCAAGGAACGGTAAAAGTCGCGAGGTATCCATTTGGAGAAGGTTCTTCGGGATATCTCGTGTTGCTTGACACAAACCTCGACTATGCCGGAAGCCGGGAGACCGTCGAAAGCGCGATAAACTGTATAAAGACGGATTCTGGTCTTTCAGGCAGCGGCGTCACCATCACCGCGCAGGCGAGCCCTGCGAACGGGGGAGACGTGCGGATCGACGGTGGAACGTGGGGTGACAGCGCGAGCATGATAGTGGACCGGTGGACGAAGCTGACGATGGAAGCGGCGGCGGCATCCGGTTATGCCTTCGAAGGGTGGTATGACGGAGGCGTCAAAGTCAGTTCGGATTTGGCCTATCAAGTCACGGCCATCGCGAATAAAACCTACAAGGCGAATTTTACCCAAAACTCGGGAATCACTTTCTATATGGGGAACACGCGTAATGATCCAGAAGGGTTTAGTCAAGAAAAACCGGTGCACGGCGTGATCCTCACTTACGATTACTGGATTGCCCCTTATGAGCTGACTTTCGACGAGTACAACGCGTATTGCGAGGATATAGGAATAACCACTCCGAGTGACAATGGATGGGGTAGAGGAACCCGGCCGGTCATCAACGTCAGTTGGGGGGACGCGATCAAATACTGTAACTGGTTGAGCGCCCAAAACGGATTAACTACAGCTTACAATGATGTGACTGGCGAATTATTGGATCAAAGCGGGAATGTCACAACAGACATCACGCAGGTAGAAGGATACCGCTTGCCGACGGAAGCGGAATGGGAATACGCGGCGCGGGGAGGAATCGCAGACATTGCGAACGGAAACGAAACGAACGATTACAAATACGCGGGAAGCGACGACTTGTTGGGAGTGGGATGGTGTTTTTGGCATATTTATGGAGTAGCAGACATGAAAACGCATCCGGTGGGGCTGAAGGATCCGAATGAACTGGGGTTGTACGACATGAGCGGGAACGTATGGGAATGGTGTCATGACAGGGTAGGCAGCTACCCCTCGACAGTGCAAGCAGACCCGATAGGTCCCAGCGATGGTTTAATGCGTGTTCAACGGGGTGGCAGCTGGTACGACCTCCCAGTGACGCGTTGCCGCGTGGCGGATCGTGGCGATGGCTTTCCAACGACGTTCAGAGACTTCAACCTGGGTTTCCGTCTCGCCAGGACGATTTTTTAGTTTAGCCCTATACTCCTTAGGGGTCACGGGGGGATTCCCCAGCAGGGATGACATTGGGTGAGAAGGTGGCCGGTGTTAGATTGTTAACACGTCGATAGAAAACGAAACCCGACTTTAGTCTAATACCGTAAAAATAAGAGCTTTTCTAGAAATACCTGTTTGGAGCGC
>JAAYCF010000018.1 GCA_012744415.1 Thermotogaceae bacterium | reverse complement strand
TCGAATCGTTGATTCAATCCGCTCAAAGAGCCGAACAGAATCTCGATGGTCTTTTGAAAAGAGTGGAGTACAAATCTGTGGAAGCCGTTGAAAAACACATGAAAAATTGGTGGAATCAAAAAAAGGATAAAGATTTGGAGCAGGCAGTCGGGAGAAAACTGAACGAATTTTCCGAGGACACGAAAAAGCTTCAAGATAACTATCTTGAAGTCTTGAACCCTGCCGCGCTTTGGCTTGAAAATCTAAAAAGCACTGTCGAATCTCTCCACGAAAAATATACGGAGATCATTTCGATATCCGAAAAAACCGATATGCAAATCGACGCGCTGAAAACGTATCGCTTATGGTTTGATGAAACAAAAATCGGAGAAAATTTTGAGACGTTGAATACCGTTCTAAATGAAAGGTTTGAAGTGTTGAAACGAAGTTTTCTCGAAGTTATGACGAATGAAATTGAATTGGCGAAAGAAACTTTGCAAAAAAACGATCCTATGCCGACCGCCAGGATTGAATCGGCAGGACTGGGCGGCGCGAATCGGGTTGAACCTATCGAAGAGCCCCAAAAGCCCCCTTCCCAAGGGCTTGAAACCCTGGTTTTTAACGAAAGTCCTGAAAACCGGATTCGACAGAAATTTAGTTTTTTAGACGCAATGATCGCCGATTCTGAAAAGCGGATTCTGGATTTGGAGACCAAAATCCGAAAAATCGTGGAAGAAAACTCACTCAGGCAAGAAAAAGATGAAGCGTTAACAAAATCGATTCTCGAGGACATTAGAACGCGCCAAAAGGAGATGGATCAACTCCGTGGCTCTTTTGCGGCAGATATCAAAACAGCGGAAGAAAAAACCGAAGAAGCTCGCAAAGCATCTCTCGAAGAAATGCGCCAATCGCTGTCGAATCGTTTAAATGAGGCCTTTGGCAGACAAAAAACCGAGCTAAACGAAGCCTTCGAACAAATGCGGTTGAAAGGAATTCGGGACTCTCAACTGCAAAAAGATTTTTTAATCGGAGAAACGGTAAAGAGTAAAAAAGCGCTGTCGCTTGAAATGGATGCCTTTAGGGAATGGGCGAAAAAGACCGTGGAAGATGTTGAAAAAGAAAAAGAGTATCAAAAGAAAATCTTCAAAATGGTGACGTGGGTCTCTATGTTAGGGGCGGGTTTCTGGGTGGGAACCGCCTTTTGGATATCTTTATTTTAAACACCGCAAAAAAAGCAAAACCGGAACACCGAGCTTCAGGAAAGCCCTGCGCTTGGGGTTCCGGCAGCTCTTGAATGCTTCAATACCCAATCTTAAATATTTACTTTCAATCTTATACATATAAAATTATTCTTTATTATTTCATTAACACGACTCGAAAAAAATAATATATCGTTCGTTTGAAATTTTTATTTAATATTGGTAAAATAACCCTTGGGAGATTAAAGGAGGCCGTATGAACATTGAGCGCGAGAAAAAATACCGTTTTATACCCGGAGATATCCTAAATGATTTAGAATTGAGATTCCGAGAAAAGGTTAAAAGAGGAATTAAAAATCGAGCCTTTCGCCAGATAGGAATCATTCAATGGTACCTTGAAAACGGCGAGGGACGAGAAATCCGAATTCGACTCGAAATCCACAAAGAAAAGCAGGCTTTTCGCCACGTCTGGACCTATGCGATTAAACACGATTTAGACGACCCCGATTGTCGAGAAGAATTCGAAGAAACCATCGATTTCGAAAACCTTTCCGACGAAACCTACTCTCCGGAAGTCTTCCCGATGTTGAATACGCTATACGGAGGCATTGAAGCCTTGCATCACTTTCCATCCGTCGTTAAAAAGAGGACCATCCTCCTCGATAACGAAGAGACTGAAGCGGTCTTCGATGAATTTATCCACCCGGGCAGCATTCCATCGATCATCGAAGTGGAACTAAAAAACAACGCTCTGCCTGAATCCACTTTTTCCCGCATTTTAGACGAATGTGGCATCAAAGGCGCGCTCAAAGAAGTCACGTCTTTGTCCGAGTACAAGAATAAAAATATGGCGAAGGCAAGCGAAGCGAAATCGGGGAACCCGATTCATACGCAAATCCTCGAACTGCAAAACCGCCTCAAGGGGCCGGTTATTGTCGCCGTCCTTCAAGGTATGTCTTTAAAATCAAATATCCAAAGGTTGATACAGAATAAAGAAAAGAATCTTGAATCGAAATTGGATTTCCCATTCAGCGAATACGTAAAGTATCCTTATGGCAAGGAAGAGACGCCAGATTCCCCCACGATCGGAGAAATATGCGACCTGGAATCAAACGCGCCCTTGGAATACGACAAGGTCAAAGGGTTATCCGCGGAATTGGACAGCCTTTACGCGATACAAAACCGCGGATATGCGATCGATGAAGTCCGTTTTTTCGTCTTTCCGGGTAAAAACGGAAAATTCGAAAATGAGGCAGAAAAATGTCCAACACTCTATCCTTACTTGGAAAAATTGACGAAACGGGTTTTTCCTCAGGTAAAAGTAAGTATGTATTCATTATCTTACGCTTCCGACCAATCCGAAAGTGTGTATGATTCCTTCGAGGAAACCTGGCAGGCGCTTGAAACGCTCGAAAACGAGAGTGACGGCAGAGAGATCATTCTGGATACGACCGGCGGTCAAAAGATCATCGGGATTATCGCCGCCCTCTATTTTCAGTTCATCAAAAAACCGTTTTATTATGTCCAGGCGGAAAGCAGCGTTCTCTATGAATTTCCACCCTCTCCGATCAACTGGGACGTTTTACAGATCGATGAAAGCCACGCGTTTTACAAACAAATCGAGGGCAGAAACATCTCCTACCGCGATTATTTGAAGATCCCGCAGCCTCTCAGGAACCTCTTTAACCTCGTCTCATCCAAATACAACGAGAGTGAACCGATGATCTCTCTGCTTCCGATAAAAGGAATCCTCGCGAAATACGAAGAATCTAGAAAAATGCCTTTCGGCTATGGAGAAGAATTGCTTAACTATATCGATGACACGGAAAAACGACAGTGGATCCGAAACAAAATCTTTACCGGATGGGCCCTTCAATGGATCGGAGATCAGATTCCGGAAACGGTGGAACATTCGCAGCGGCACAGCAAACGGTTGATGGAATTTACAGTTAACCTGATCAATACCATAGGTGAAGACTCCTTTTTAAGAGGAATCCCAAAATCGCAAACAGAGAACTTTTATTTCGTTTTAGCCGTTGCAATGAATGTGCACGATCTCGGCCACACGAACAACGTATGGAGATTTGAAGACGGGAAAGAGCTTCATCTGGACGGGTTGCCCAATATCGTCCGCGATCTCCATAATGAACTGACCGTTCAAATGATCGAAGAAAAAACCACAGAAAAACGGTTTCGTCTGCTTGAAGGCATCGAGAAGCACGACCCTACCGGAGAGTTGCGAAGAGCGATCGTCCTGGTATCCCGTTACCATCGCGGCCATCTGCCGATTGATCCTCCGGAGATCGGA
>JAAYCF010000215.1 GCA_012744415.1 Thermotogaceae bacterium | reverse complement strand
GAACCTTCTGCCATCGCTTTCGACGATGCATTAAAAGAATAGTACCGGAGGTTCTCATGGGTTCTGTGGCGAAAAACGGAAGTCCCCTGTTAGAAGTGCAAGGAATTTCGAAAGAGTTTTCGGGAGTTCGGGTACTCGATCGAATCTCGTTTTCTCTTTCGAAAGGAGAGATCTTCGGCATCATCGGCGAAAACGGAGCCGGCAAATCGACGTTGATAAAAATTATCAGCGGCATCTATCATCCGACAGAGGGAAGTCTGCTCTTCGACGGTAAGAGAGTAACGGTGCGAGACGCCGAAGTCGCTCAGAAGATGGGGATCAATCTGATACCTCAGGAATTCAATCTCATCCCGGAAATGACCGTTTCGGAGAATATATTTTTAGGTAAAGAACTACGTAAACGGTTGTTCTTGAATCAACGCGCGATGGTCGAGAAGACCGCCGTATTGTTAAATTACTTGCGTTCGGATATCTCCCCCGTCGCGCGGATTGGATTGCTGAGCGTTGCGCAGAAGCAGATGGTGGAATTTGCGAAAGCGTTGGCGTCGGAATCCAAACTCCTGATACTGGACGAACCAACCACCGTTCTCACTCGAAAAGAAATCGATATTCTGTTTGAAATCATGAGAAAGTCAAAACAGACCGGCGTAACGATGATCTATATCTCGCACAAGCTTAAGGAAGTGAAGGAGATCTGCGACCGGGTGATGGTCTTGCGCGACGGGCAACTCATATCCATAGAGTCTTCCGATCAATTCAGCGTTCACGATATGGCCACAAAAATGGTGGGCAGGGAACTTTCCCAGGTATTTCCGCCGAAAGCGAAGCCGCAAGAGGAGGTCTTGCTTCGAGTTAGTAACCTGTCGGTTCCGAGCTGCTTAGAGGATATCTCCTTTGATTTGAAAAAAGGGGAAATACTGGGATTTGCCGGTCTTGTGGGAGCCGGGCGAACGGAACTGGCCGAGACTTTGATCGGACTCAGGAGGAAAAGCGCCGGAACGATCTTCCTCAGTGGAAAAGAACTGCATGTCAAAGACCCGGCCAGCGCTTTTGCCAACGGATTGGCTTACCTTTCGGAAGACCGTCAAGGAAGCGGGATTTTAACCGCATTCGGAATCGCGGAAAACATCACCCTTACCTCCTTGAAACGGTACAGCAAAGTGCTCCTCCATAAGAAAAAGGAACTGGCCAAAGCGCAGGAATACGTCCGAAAATTCGACATCAAAGCAGCTTCGTTAAAAACCCGCCTTGAATTTTTCAGCGGTGGAAATCAGCAAAAAGTCTCTTTCGCAAAGAGTCTCGATGCGGATCCACAGATCATCGTGATCGATGAGCCGACTCGCGGGATCGACGTGCAGGCCAAGCATGAATTGTATCGATTCATCCATCTGCTGGTGGAAAGCGGTCTATCCTGCATGCTCATTTCCTCGGAAATGGAAGAGATCATCGGAATGTCGAATCGCGTGGTCGTGATGAAAGAAGGGCGGATCACCGGAGTCTTGACTGGAGACCAAATCAATGAAGAGGAAATCATGTTCTACGCCACCGGCCTAAAGGGGGTTGCTTGAGAATGACGTTCAAACAGCTGTTCTCCAAGTTGCGAAGGATCGACTTAGAGAAATACGGTCCGCTCTTTGCTTTGGTTATTTTGTTTATCATTTCGGCGATTGCGAGCCCGTATTTTTTAAAGACACGGAATCTCTTGAATATCCTACGTCAGGTTTCCTATACCGGAATCATCGGTTTGGGCATGACGTTTGTCATTATCGCTGGCGGCATTGATCTCTCCGTCGGTTCGATGACCGCCTTAGTCGGCGGTATTATGATCTTGACACTGAATCATTTCGGTGGAGGTGTCTCTGCGATTCTGATCGTTCTACTCGTGGGTATTCTACTGGGATCGGCCGCCGGCGCCTTAAACGGGATTATCATCACGAAAGGACGGGTTGCCCCCTTCATCGTCACACTGGGAACGATGGCGGTCTTTCGCTCTTTAACGCTCTATATCAGTAACGCCGGAGAGTTTCGCTCGAGCAGTAATATCTATCCCGAGCTGGGTATGGGTTCGTTATTGGAAATCCCAAATCCGGTTTGGATATTTATCATACTCGCCGTACTTTGCGCGATCATACTCAACAGCACAAAATTCGGGCGTTACGTTCGAGCCGTTGGTTCCAACGAAAAAGTCGCCACCTATTCGGGGATCCGGGTGGGTCGCGTTCGATTTTTAACCTACGTTTTTGTCGGCGTGATGGTAGCTATTTCGGCTTTATTGCTGTCTTCGAGGCTCAATTCGATTTCGTCTTCCAATGCGGCTGTCAACTACGAGCTTGACGCGATCGCGGCCGTGATCATCGGAGGAACGGCAATGAACGGGGGCAGTGGAACGATTTTCGGGACGGTGATCGGAGCGATTATTCTCGGAATCGTGAACAACATGCTGAATATGCTTGGTATCTCGCCGTATTTACAAGGCACAGTCAAGGGAATCGTTATTATCGGAGCCGTTCTCATTCAAAAAAAGAAGAATAACACGTAAACCCTTAAGGGTATCTTATAAGGAGGTGTACGAATTTATGAAAAAAGTAGTGTTGATGGTTCTAGTGGCAGCGTTATTGCTCTCTTCTTTTGCGTTTGCGGCGCCGAAGATCCGCATCGGCGTATCGATCCCGACAGCCGATCACGGATGGACGGGGGGCATAAACTGGTGGGCCCAGAAAGCGATTAAGGAATGGCAAGCGAAAGATCCGGATGTAACGTTTTTCCTCGTGACGGCCGATTCCCCGGCAAAACAAGTCGCGGATATCGAAGACCTTATGGTTAAAGGCATCGACGCTTTAGTCATTTTGGCGCATGATTCGGCCCCGTTGACTCCAATCGTTGAAAAAGTGTATAACGAAGGCATTTTCGTCGTATCAGTCGACCGCGGATTAACGAAACCGGTCGAGAACGTCTATGTCGCCGGAGATAACCCTGGTTTAGGGAGGGTGTCCGCCGAATGGATGGCGAAAGAATTGAACTACAAAGGGACCATCGTCGTGCTGGAGGGTATTCCCTGTGTGATTAACTCCGAACGGGTAGACGCTTTCAACGAAGTGATGAAAAAATACCCCAATATCAAAATTCTGGACTCGCAACCGGCTTACTGGTCCACACAAAAGGGTTTGGAAATTATGGAAAACTATCTCCAGAAGTATGACAAAATCGATGCGGTATGGGCGCAAGACGACGATGTTCTGAAAGGGGTATTGCAGGCGTATAAGGAATCCAGAAGAACCGATATTCAGTTCTTCCTGGGTGGCGCGGGTTCGAAAGAGATCATAAAAATGGTTATGGATGGGGACAAACAGGTTCGAGCAGATGTTACTTACCCGCCCTCGATGATCGGAACCGGCATCAGTATGGCGGTTATGTCCCTGCGCGGTACGAAATTGAACGGGTTTTACCAAAATCAAATACCGTCCAAGATCATTCTGGCTGCTGAGCTCATTACCGTCCAAAACGCGATAAACTACTACGAACCGGAATCGATATTCTAAATCGCTAACGTTTGATACCGGGGGATGCGTCCCCCGGTTCGATTGGAAAAAGAAGGGAATCCATGAGAGACGCGACTATGAATGCCGAGAAGATGGGTATTTCGAATAGAAAAGCCGTATTTCAGCTGATTCGCAATGCGCCGGACATATCCCGGAAGAGACTTTCGGAAAGTACCGGATTGGATCCGAGTACGATTTCGAGAATTGTGAGTTCCTTTCGACGGCAAGGCTATGTCAAAGAAGCCGGAGTAAATCGGTCGGAAAGCCCTGGCAGAAGCTCGATACGACTTTCCGTGGTTAAAGAGGCAGCCGTGTCCTACCTCATCAGTCTCGGTGTCGAAAAGACGATCTTAGCGCTAGGATTCCTGGATCACACCATCGAAAAGATCGCGGAATTTTCTACGCCGCAAAACTTCAACGCTTTCTTACGGATCTTGGTAGAGAAGATCGAAAGCCATTATCAGAAATATCCCGCGAAAAGCAGAATCATCGCGTTGAGTTTTTCGTTACCCGGCATCATCGACAGAAAAAACCGTTACATTTATAACCTCCCCCATCTCGGGTGGACCGGAATCAATCTGAGGGAAGCGGTCGAAACGTCCTTGGACAAAATGAAAGTAGAGATTCTTACCGCTAATGAAGCGCAGCTATCGCTTATGGCGGAGCGCTATCAGAATGAGACCATGGCGCCTTACAAAAACGGGTTCTACCTGTTTTTATCCCAAGGGATCGGGGGCGCGATACTATCCGAAGGAGAACTCTATATGGGGCGCTCTTTTTCTGCCGGTGAAGCCGGGCACATGCGAATCGATAAAAACGGGGCCGTCTGTCAATGCGGCGGAAGGGGCTGTTTGGAGACCCTCGCCGCGATCGAGCCGGTCGTAAAAGACTATGAACGGAAGGGATCGGTTTTAACAGGCGCCAATACGATCGAAAAGTTTCGTACGCTTATTACCCGATATAACCAAAACGAACCCTTAGCAGTTGATGAGCTGTCAGCAATGCAAGAATACATGGTTATCGGGATAACAAACATCGCCAATCTTTTGAATCCCGAATTTCTCATGATCGGCGGAATGGGATATGATTTACCCGAAGAATGGACGACCATTTTGGAAAATCGCGTAAAAAAAGAAGCGCTGACGAGCGCGGGAAATCAGTTTAAGATTTTAAGAGCCACGATGGATATCCATGATTCTACGCTGTTGGGAAGTGATCTGCTGGCGATGGACTATTTCACGGAGAAAAATATCCGGTAAACTGACCATCCGTTGCGTTGAGAGGTGAAATTATGTTTTTGGGTGTCGATATCGGTACAACCTCGGTCAAAGCTCTCGTCGTGGAGGAAGAGGGAAGGATTGTCGCTTCGTTTTCGAGACCGCTACAAGTCTACGCTCCGGACGGTCTTTCGAGAGAACAGAACCCCCTTGATTGGCAAGAAGCCGTTTTGTCGCTCTTGCAGCAAGTTTCGGAACAGTATCGGATTGTCAGTATCGGTTTAACCGGCCAGATGCATTCGCTGGTATTGTTGGATAAACAAGACCTTCCGGTACGTCATAGCATTTTGTGGTGCGATCAACGGACAACGAAGGCATGTCGAGAACTGACGGAAATACTGGGAGGCGAAGCCGAGGTGATCCGTCGGGTAGGGAACCCGTTCTTCGAAGGGTTTACGCTTCCGAAAATACAATGGGTGAAAACGAAAGAAAGAGAGAACTACGAAAAAACGCGTTCCATCTTGCTTCCCAAAGACTATATCGGCTTCGTTTTAACTGGAGAAAAGGGTACTGACCCTTCCGACGCTTCAGGAACCGGCGCCTTCGGCTTCACGACCGATCAATGGGATGAAGAACTGCTGGCTCTGTGCGAAATAGATTCCTCGTTGTTCCCGAAGGTCACTGCCTCGGGTAGCCTGCGCGGGTTTTTGCGAAAGGACCTATCCAACCGCTTCGGATGGGAAAACGTTCGTGTGGTGACAGGAGGGGCGGATAATGCCGTCGCCGCTTTGGGAGCCGGTATCAATGAACCCGGGCTCGGGATGGTCAGTGTGGGTACATCTGGAACGGTAGTTGTCGCCACTCAGTCACCGAAACCAGATCCTTCCGGGAGGGTTCACTATTTTAACCATGCTTTGCCTCGGATCCATTATTACATGGGCGTCATGTTATCCGCGACCCATTCTTTGGACTGGTTCTTAAACCGTTTTGGGAAAAAGGGTAGCTGGAGTGAGCTCGAAACCGCCATCTCCAATAGCGAACCCGGATCTCGCGGTCTCTTGTTTCTCCCCTATCTCAACGGTGAAAGAACCCCTTACCGAAATGCGGACGCAAAAGGCGTTTTATTCGGCATCACTTCTTCACATACAGAAGGGGACGCTTATCGAAGCATTATCGAAGGTATCTCTTTCGGATTGCGCGATTCCTACGAACTCATTAAAACCCTCACTCCAATCAGGCGTCTCCGTATTGTCGGCGGCGGCGCGAAAAACAAAACCTGGGTTCGGATCATCGCCTCGAATCTTTCGATGCCTTTAGAAATACCCAAGACGGATCAGGGTGCAGCTTATGGGGCCGCCATGCTGGCAGCGGTCGGCGCAGGACATTCCGAAAAAGAAATCCTTCGGTGGGTTCAGGTCGAAGAGACGGTCGACCCTCATCTAGAATGGGAAAAAACCTATCAAGAAAGTTTTCTCGGCTATCAAAAGCTGTATTCTACTTTGAAAGAAATGTTTTCTCTCTATCCTCCGCAAGCGTGAGAAGAGCAGCGAAAGCTTAATAGAGGTCATTCGACAGAACGCCGCGTCTCCAAAGGCTCACCCACGGGCTCAAGACTATGCTATAATTGTATCGGGCGCTTTGGCCTTATCGGCGCCGACATTAGGAATAACGCCATTTGGAGGTGCATAGAATGCCGTTGAACGTCATTATAAAAGAGTTGGTGGAGGGGCTTCCTTCGCAAGTCAAGAGCCATTATTTCAGCCGATCTAAAAAAGAAAAAAGCATCGCGATGGTCCTGGATCATGCGAAAGAGCAGTTGAAACCCGTCGTACATACGTTGTGGAACGAATTGGAAGTTAAAGAACAAGAAGTGCGGGCGTTTATCTCACAAAAACTGAACGCCGGTATCAGCCAAGAGAAAGTTTTCGAAGAGATTAAAACTAAAGGAGATCCGGATCAGGTGACCCTTTTTCAATTAGTTTTCGAGGAAGTGAAAAAACAGGTAGAAGATGAAAAGTTTTTTATCTTCAAGGAAATCGGCGAGCGAATTGCGGATCGCGAAATCTGGAATCAAGTTCACGCAAGGATTTCTCCAGATGATCGGATTATGGCCACGGTGAGCGGATCTCTCAAATCCGAATATCTTGTGAAAACGGTTAAACAAGTGGTTATCATCAAGAAAGGGATTTCTTCTCTTCTGAAAGGCTCTTTACAAATGTCTATCCAGGCGATACCGCTCGATCAAGTTCTGGATGTCGCCATTGGCAGCAGTATGATTGGCGCTACGATGAGTCTTAAGTATTTGAGCGGTTCGACAGATTTTAAGTATAAAAAAGACTATCAAACCGAGATGGAAGCGATCGTCCTCCAAATTAAAGAACGGATGAAGAAGCGGGAGGATGTCAATAAACCGACGCCTGGTGATTCATCCGAGATTCCGGCAGGATCATCCGAAGCGGCGACGTCGTCTGAAACCGCTCAAACGCAGGACCATGTGTCTCAAGAAGGTTCGGAGCCTGTCGGAAACGGAACGCCGAGTTTATCGGAAGAAACTCCCGAAATCCAGCAATCCGTTTGTCCGAATTGTTTCAAACCGGTCGAACCGGATGCGAGATTTTGCGGGAACTGCGGCGCTTCTTTGCAAAAAACCCTTCCGGTGGAAGAGACGCGAGCGTATCAGTCGGAATCGGAAGACCCGGTAGATACAGTGAATCCGGAAGACCCTAAAGATCCAGATCATCAAGGGTAAGAAAGATCGTCGTTTTTTGATCGGGAGGTGTTGAAATGTATTGCAGCCAATGTGGGAAACAAAACCCCGATAGCGCGAAATTTTGCGTCTCATGCGGGGCGCCGATGCCTACAACAGACGGCGGTGGAACGCAAGTGGCAGGGTACACTGTAGGCAGGCGCGTGGACTTCACCCTTGAAAAGCGCGTCAATGTAAATTTAGCGATCGCGGCGTTGATAATCGGTATTTTAGGTGTCATTTTTTCCGTCACGGGGTTAATCACTTCGACGTGGAGCGCGTTTACGGGAGATATCGGGGGTTTTGTCGCCGGAAGCGCGGTTTTTACCCTTAGTTTTCTAACGAATGTGATCGTCATGGTACTTCAAACCGTCGTTATCTTTCAGTGGTCCAACGCTCTGAATACCAATATCGACAACTCTCGGCTTGTGTTGCGGCATTTAACGGCAGTTCATCCCCAGAACAACGATTATCGGGAACTGGACTACAAATTGCAAACTTTGCGATTCGAACCGTGGGCATTCTGGGTTTATCTGGGCCTCTACTTCTTAGGAGTGGTCATCCCCGCTTATAGTTGGCTGTTCAACCTCGTCGGTTTTGTGTTCTTGGGCGTGTACCTTCAAAAAACATTCTCGACGGCCAATTCGCTTCAAGAGTATAAGGAACGGTTTTATACCGGATATCAAAGTGCGATGCTCTCTTCGGTACGGAAAATGAAGAATCGGAACATTTTCCTCACGGTTTTGTTTATCATCATCACGCTAGGCATCTACTGGTGGTATTTACTGATCGCTTTTTCCAGAGAGATCAACGAATTTCTTGATTTGGATCAGAGGTTGAGAAGCTCTTTGGGTTAACCAATCCAATGAACCCGCCCGTGGATTTTAACGATATAAAAGGTAGGAAAGCTTTTTGTCCGCTCTTCGGTCGATGAGCGCATGCCGTATGTGAGATAACGGCGAGCATTCTTTAAGTCTTCGCGTATTCTTTATTTGATTGTGGCAATCAATAGAAAGGGAGGGAAAAGATGAAAAGCTACTTTCCAAATGTAGAAAGAATCCGATATGAAGGTTCC
Organism: Thermotogaceae bacterium; assembly: GCA_012744415.1. Lineage (GTDB taxonomy): Bacteria > Thermotogota > Thermotogae > MWEM01 > MWEM01 > MWEM01. The sequence continues at coordinate 262 of JAAYCF010000215.1, read as the reverse complement.
GAGTCCGACAATCCGCTTTCTTTTCGGTATTATCATCCGGAAGAATTGATCGGAAGCGAAAAAGCGGGGGAGATACTTCGGTTCGCGGTATCCTATTGGCACTCGTTTTGCGGCGAAGGGCGCGATATGTTTGGAGAACCGTTTTTCGACCGTTCTTGGAACCGCTACGCTGATCCGTATGATCGAGCAATTTCGAAAGCGGATGCCGCGTTCGAGTTTATGTCCAAATTGGGGGTATCTTATTTTTGCGCCCACGATCGCG
>JAAYCF010000214.1 GCA_012744415.1 Thermotogaceae bacterium | reverse complement strand
TGTCTTTCGACAAAGTCAAGGGATGGAAGATAGAACGAGACGATCACGCTTTCCTGGATTCGTGCGAGCGCGAGTGAACGGTTCGGATTTTGATTTCGCTAAATGGAGCGCCCGATCTTTAGTCGGGCATGCCTTTTCTTTTACTGTTCCTTTTCGTTTGGTTTGGAGAAAAAACCCATGCCGACCTAAAGAGTCGGCGCTCCAAAAAATACGCTATAAGAGAGGTTCCAAGCTCTCTTTCGAGCGATACTCCTTTTCCATTCTCAGCCTTCATGGATAGAGTCTTTTGCTTCGAGTAACTAAACCCATGCCGACCTAAAGAGTCGGCGCTCCGAAAAATACGCTACACGAGAGGTTCCAAGCTCTCTTTCGAGCGATACTCCTTTTCCATTCGCCGCCTTCGTGGATAGAGTCTTTTGCTTCGAGTAACTAAACCCATGCCCGAGGGTGGAGCGCCCGATCTTTAGTCGGGCATGCCCTTTCTTTTATTGTTCCTTTTCGTTTGGTTTGGAGATAAAACCCATGCCGACATAAAGAGTCGGCGTTCCTTATAAGGCGCTCCATTAAAAAGAAAACCTAAGGATGAATCCGCCGCACAGCGCGATTAGGACGCTGAAAAGGGTTCCGATCAGGTAGTATTCCGCGAAATCGCGATCGTTGAGTTGCTTAAAACGCGCCAACGATTTCGCGGCAAGGATAAACGGTATGGCCGATAGGTTGTTTGAGATCACGAAAAGGAAGATGAGCGCGCGTTCGAGGATACCGATCATGGTTCCGGTCATCACCGTGTTCGTGATTTCAGTTCGTTTTTCACCTTCAGGATACAATTTCTCCCCGTAATCGGAAACTTTGCGGTAGAGGACATCCAGAAACAACCGCATGAGCTGAGCTCCCGTGAAGCAGGCGTAGAGGAAAACGAGGACCCCGAAAAGATTCCGTTCTTCCGTCAGGATCGAGAAGATAGGATTTCCAAAAGGGCAGACAAATGGGCCGGTGATCCGATCCAATCCCGTGATGACTAATAAGTTGTAAGCCGCAATGCCAAATAACAGGTGATATAAAAGGTACAGGATCAGCCTTCCATAGGATTGCGCCCGTTTCATTCCCTTCACCTTCACGACTAACGCGCAGACGTGAATGGCGTAAATCGGCAAAAAGATCCATATCTTTTCCAGAGGAGCAAGAAGCGCCGTTGGCAAGGCATATCCCAATGGCAACAGGAACCACCCCCAACGGGGTTTTCTGTTTCGCTTCGTTTCCTGCTCGGAAAGAGCGGGGATTGGGAAGAAGAAATCGACCACAACAAACAGAATCAGGAATAACCATAATAACGACACGATTTTCCCTCCATCATTTCAATCTATTTCGGGTTCTATCAATTATATAACCCTAATATGGGTTATATAATTATTACAACATACACCCGATACGATGTCCAGCGAAAGCGGGCTTACGGGTTTGTATGAAAATCGCTTAAGAACCTCTCCAGCGCCTCCTCGGCGGAACGGACCTCTTTCCAGTTGGCGCGTTCGCAATGCTTGAAAACATTCTGATAGGGCAACCCCAAGGTTTTCCCCGCTTTTTCGAAGGTTTGGTGCTTTTCGTAGGCGAGGACGCTTTGCCATTGTTTTTGTGTCCAATCGTTGCGTATCACGTCAACTAAGCTTAACACGGAATTGAGAAGAAGATCGATATCGGCGTTTCCGGTTTTGATCGACGTGACCGGTTCTTTCCGCTTTTTGACGGCATTGAGCGCGTCCCGCGCGTGATAGAAGGCTTCGCCGCTGAGAAGCCAACTGTTGCTTTCCCACGTCTCTTCCGGCGTGTCGATCGCCCCGACTCCGATACCGATCCTCACCTTAGACGGGAAACACGTGTGGCGTAGATCACGCAACGCCCGGCCTAGTCCAAAGGGCTCTCGGAGTACCCCTTGGATTTCGTCGCCTCGAAGAAAAAGGAAGGGCATCGCCATACCCGGAAAAGGCGTGTCGTGAATCTTCGCTTTCAGATTACGCGTTTCTTCTATCTGCTTTCTGGATGCGATGATGTCGGCCGTGACGACGACTGGCAAACCGGGGTTCCTCCCTTTTATTCGCGATGGTTGTCTGTTAACGATAAAAGATTGTATCATATTTATGGGTATGGCGGGCCAAACAGGTGTGGGTGTAATAATGCGGTATGTACAGACCACCCCGGCCTGCGGCCACCCCTCCGTAGCGCGGAATTTTAATAACTGCACCCATAACTTGACACACACGCCAAAGATATCCCCTTGACATACCTTACAAAATCCGATAAAATCGGATGATTTTATGAGCTATGTGAAGGGGGTTCACGCATGCAAGTGATCGATAAGAACGAGACCGAACGGATTCAGATAGAGATGAAAAGTTACAAAGGGAAAGATTATATGGATATTCGCCTCTTCTTCAAAAACGATGATGGCGAATGGCTGCCGACAAAAAAAGGCGTGACCGTGGGCGTTAATAAACTGAATGATTTCGTGGAAGCCTTCAAGAAGGAACAAGAGTCCAAACCGGTCGAATCTTAGTTTTACATAAAAAGAAGACGCCGGAACCGGCGTCTTCTTTTTCGAACAAATTAAGGCCGGTAAGAAGCGATCCAACGATCGATCTTTTCTTCCAACAAGTCCAGCGGCAACTGCCCGTACTCTAATAGCGCCGAATGGAACAGGCGAATGTCGAAAGCCTGTCCTAACGCGTTTTCCGCTTTTTCCCGCAACGAAACGATCGTTTTATACCCCAGGTAGTAAGAACACGCTTGCCCGGGCCAGGTGAGATAGCGGTTGACATCATTCTGCGCCAGCGTCCGTGTCATGCTCCCGTCCTTGGACATATAATCGACAGTTTGATTATAGGTCCAACCCAAGGCGTTGATTCCGGTATCGGCAACGATGCGTTTCGCCCTTATAAGCTGCCAGGTATAACAATCCAACAACCGATCGGGATAAGGAAACCGTTCTGCGACTAAAGACTCCGCATATAAAGCCCAGCCTTCGATAAAGACCGTTATGAACGGCAGTTGCGCGACTAACGGCAGGCCTCGATTTAACTGATTGGTTCGTTCGAGATGATGGCCGGGTACCACTTCGTGGAAATAAACCGTATTTTCGACAGGTGGGACTTGTGTGCTGTAGTAAATCCCTTTGGAGCTTTGCTCCAAGTTTGGAGAAGAATACATGTCAGAATAGAAGGGGATGATCTCGGGACGATAAGACGGGATGTACGCTGGTTCAAACCATTCCGGCAAAAAATCCCAGATGCTGCCGCCGAGGGGTGTGAGCGATTTGGCAGGGCGCAACGCTTTGACCGCTTCTATCTTAGATTGCAGGGTTTCCACTTCTTTCAGTCCCCATTCATGGAGTTCGACCGGGTCGCGTTCGACAGAGGTATGGAATTTCAACGCATATCGGTACCAAAGATCTCCATTCGGAAAAGAGTGCGCGCCGAGATTTCTGTTCGGTTTGCGTTGAGCCGAGATCAAAGCTGCGTTGATTCGTTTAAAAGCAGGAACGGCCACGCTATTAAGCGCTTCTCCCATTTCTTCGATCAGCGCTTTTCGGTCGGCCTGCGTCGTCCCGTCCATGAGCTCCAAGGCTTCCGTAAAGCGATTGTAAACCTCAGAAGTGATGCCGGTTTTCAAGAGTTCGTTCATCAACCACTGGCTCGCCGCCATCGATTGGGTGTTCATCATGATCCCCTTAGCCTGGCTTTCTTCAAATCGACGGATGATTTGGTCCACTTTCTCAGGGACGGCTTTCAACCGCGCGATAAAGTCAAGCGCGTCCTGGATGTTGCGCAGAGGATGGAAGACAAGAAAGATTTGCCTGAGTTCGATTTGGGAACCAATCACAGGAGAGAGCTGCGCGATATAATACCGGAAGTTGTACTTTTCGGTTTCGTTCTGCAAATAGCGCTTGAGTACCTCTTTCAAATAATAGTCGCGCGAACCTTCCACTACCGGCATTCTTTCGATCGTGTCCATAGCGCCGTAGATCCATTCCAGGTATTGGTTCTCCCATTCGACGGTCAAAGGCCGGAGACGATTCTGGTATTTTTCACACCCGTACGAGGTTAAGTCCCCGAAGCCGTCCATCTCATCCGGCGAATAGTCGATAACCCCAATGAAAAGCCGATCGCAAAGTTCTTCGAAAGAGGCGGATGCTTTCAGCAAAGCCAAACGTTCGCGGAACTGCTCGTCCGTACCGGCGAAAACGGTTGTGGTAAGTTGAAGGGCGGGCAAATCCGTAAAGATAAAGAGGGATAAAATGAACAAAAGCGTAAGATACCCGATCTTTTTCATGCATTCTCTCTCCTTTGCCTGATTTTATACCGAGGTAGCGTTCCCTCTTATTGGACTTTTGAAGATGGATTTCGGTTTATGCGACTATCCCTTTTCGGCGCCGCTCACCAAACCGCTCGTGAAATACCGCAGCAACAGAGGGTATAAGAGCAGTATCGGGATGACGGTGATGATGATGATGGCCGATTGAAGGCCACGGAAAGGGAGGGCCGATTCGCCTTGGGCATAAAGGACCGATTGAAGCGGGCCGAAGAGAGAAGCCTTGTCCGCATCGACGATAAATTGACGCAGCAGCACTTGAAGCGGCCACTTTGCCGGATCGGATATGTATATCAGCGGTTTGAAGTAGTCGTTCCAATGGTTGATCGCATAGAAGAGGGCGATGGTGATTACGCCCGGTTTAGACAGCGGCACAGCGATCTTCCAGATCATGGTGAAGTGTCGCGCGCCGTCGATCTCCGCCGCTTCGTAAATGCTTTTCGGAACGCTCAGGAATATGTTTCGCAGCAACATCGTGTAGTAAACGTTGATCGCGCCCGGAAGTATCACCGCCCAATATTTGTCGATTAAAGCCAGGTTTTTTATCAACATATAGTTCGGGATGATCCCAGGGTTAAAGAGCATCGGAATGATCAGAAAGATCGTGAAGACTTTCTTTCCGAAGAAGTTGTCGCGGGATAAGGCGTAAGCCGTCAGGATCGTGAGCGCCATATTGATCAGCGTTCCCAGTGCGGTGATGTAGACGCTGTTGAAAAATGCCCGCTGCACATACGGCGTGCCAAGGAGCGCCTTGTAATAGTCGAGGGTCGGCGATTTCGGCAACACCGCCATTCCGGAGATATCCGAAATGGAGCGGATCCCGGTGAAAGAGACTGCCAGGAGGTTGAGAAAAGGGTAAAGCGCGCTAACCAATACAACAGAAAGAATGATGCCGTTGACGATCGCAAAGCCGCTGACGCGTTTTCGGTTCATAGAGGTTCACCTCACCATAAGCTTCCGGTATCGTTTTTTCTGGCGATACGGTTGGTGACGAAGATTAAAATCAAGCCGATCGCTCCTTGGAAGAGCCCCACGGCGGTGGCATAACTGAAGTTCATTTGGAGTAACCCGATACGGTAGGCGTAGGTGTCGATGATATCCGCGACGCCGATCACGGAGTCGTTCATCATGTTGAAGACTTGATCGAAACCGGCATTCATAAAAAATCCGATGTTTAGAATGAAAACGGTGATCATCGTCCGCAATAGTTCCGGAACGGTGATATACCTTGTTTGCTGCCATCGGGAAGCCCCGTCGATCCGAGCCGCTTCGTACAGCTGGGGATTGATGTTCATTAAAGCCGCCGTGTATAAAATCGAATCCCAACCCGCGCTGCGCCAGAT
>JAAYCF010000213.1 GCA_012744415.1 Thermotogaceae bacterium | reverse complement strand
TCCTTTTTTTGATTCCACCAATTTTTCATGTGTTTTTCAACGGCTTCCACAGATTTGTACTCCACTCTTTTCAAAAGACCATCGAGATTCTGTTCGGCTCTTTGAGCGGATTGAATCAACGATTCGAAACGCTTGTCAAACTCTGTTAAGGTTTCTAAAGTGACTTCCTGATCATTCATAAGTTCCCCCCATCTATTCCGTCTGAATACTCGCTAATTTCGTCGTTCAATTTCCTTAAAGCCATTTCAGCCTCCGGGAATCGTCTTTCCAAATATAAGGACAGCAAGTGTAAGTTTCCTATACTCGGATGCTTCCAAAGAGTATTCCGTAAAAATTCGAATCCAGGCACTGTTCTTTCCCATAGTTGATCGTCTTGATGAATGAGCGAAGAATCTCCGAATTCCAACAAGAATCGGTAACGCTTCAAAGAATTCGCTTTGCCTTTTGTCCTTATCAAGAATTGTCGCCTGGTTTCATTCGCCGGATTGCCGATCGTTCCCCACTCCCGGTAGGCTGTGTCGATATCTCCTTTGTATTCCGCCAGCATAGTTGACCAGTACTTGCTGTCGCGTTTGAATCCGCCGACTACGCTTTCCAAATACTCGGCGTTCCGGTGAGAGGTAATGAGAGAAAAGAAACGAAAAGCGTAGTCGCAGATCGTGTTTATGGGAGCGTTCCTGCGGATCAACTCGCTGATGGTGTTGAAAACCCGGAGTTCGTATACTTTATCTCCGTAAATTTCATACTGGTCAAGATGAGAACCGACCATTTGCAAGAGGGTTGTTAAGCTGATTTCATTTTGTTTGAACCGTTCAAATAGGTTGACCATCTCTTCTTCCGAACAATTTTCTATAATGTTCAGAGAATCACTGTCCAGAGGATAGGATTCTGACGCTTTATAGCGTTCAAAGTCCAGCGGTTCCATCGTTAGCAAAAGGGACGTTTTCGCTCTGGTGACGGAAGTGTAAAGGCGGTGAATTTCTGAGACCAAAGGTTCGTCGGGGTTAGGGAAGAGATGGAGCAGAACGATGTTATCAAATTCCAATCCTTTGCATTCAGAGGTATAAAGATCCAGTATCATCCCAAGGCTGTTCTCAATAACGCTTTCCAACTCCTTATCCGGTGTTCTTTCTTTTTCGCGTATAAAGATTAACCGCTTGGCCTTATTGAATGGGTCCTCTGTGATGGAACTCTTAAGGGCGTTGACGATTCTCTTTTTTTCCGCAACCAGCAAGATCGGTCGATCTCCATTTGTATTCATTTCCGAAGGGCCTACGGGTACTGGTAACCATTTACTGTGGTTAATCGTCAATTTTTCCTGGAAAGTATTCTCCATAATCGTGTAAGCGACTTTCGCGATTTCTCGCGTTGATCGGAAATGCATCTCTAATTCCCGATTCTTGTATTTTAAGCCGTAATTGGCCGCCAAATCGTTAATCAAACCCGGAAGAAAATCATTAATGCGGATTCGCTGGTTCATATCCGATAAAAAAACAATCTTTTGATTGGCGTTTTGCGTTTCAGATAAGAAAAGATCAAAAAGCCAGCGGATAAGGAAAGAAGTGTAGTCTTGAGATTCGTCTACGAGTAAATGAAACGGAAAACCAATCGGTCTCGGATTTTCCGAAAGTTTGTTTTTCGCCGCTGACCATAGAGAAAAATCGTCGAGTAAGCCCTCTTTCGCTTCGTCGTAGTGTTTCATAAGCGTTTTATCTGTAAGCAGACGATCTAACAATTCTGCATTGTCAGCCAGCAACGGAATCTTGGGGTTCATTGACGCGCCAGGTAACCGGAAATAGTTGATGAGGTCATATATTTGCTCTACGCGGCACCCCGCCCAATGTTGCATCCGAAAATCCTTAACGGCTGCGGTAGTGAGTTTCCGAAAGAAGTTGCTTTGTATTTTTAAGGGGTTAAAATTTCGAGGCGATTTTTCGGCAATCAGGCATAATAAACGGGGAAGACTCATAACGAAAACCCGTGTATTATTTTTGTATTCTTTCCGCAAGTCATCCAAAGAAATGGGCTCGTCTTTAGCAAGAAAACAGTTGGTTTGATGCTTCTTAATGTTTTCTTCTACCCATACCGCAAGCCGGTCATTAGGCACGACAAATAAAACGGCTGAATCGAACGAATCGTAGAGACGCATTTTTTGGGCGAGATGAATCGCACAAGTTGTTTTGCCACTCCCCGCCGGTCCGTGAATACTCCACACGCGCGCTTCTCCAGGCAGAGCCAACTCTTCCACAGTCGTTCTTTGCTTTTCTTTCAAACTCGCGTGATAAAGGTAATCGTTTTTTAGAAATTCTGCCAGCGCTTCTCGTTGTGTCAGGAATTCCGGTGTCACGGCATACGCTTTTACATCTTGCAATTCAAGATACGGAGACAATTCCATCTCAATTTCGCGATCATCCCAACTATCGGTCTCTATCGAGGAGCTCTCATCTTTCTCCTCTAAATCGGAGCCTGCCCCCAAATAACTATGGAAATCAAGAAAACCTTGTTTGGAAACACGCCGCATAAGCCGACTCGGTTTATAGGTGTTGTCGTTTCTCCTCTCCAAAGCTGTAAAAAGAATCTGCCCTTTTCCTAAAATAAAGAATATTCGAAATTTGTTACGAAAGCGGGTTCGAAATAACGGAGCGGGAACATTCCGGATTTTCACGATTCCTTCTTTACTCCCTTTTACGATTCTCCCACAAATGGAAATAACTTCTTCGCTTGCTTCTAACCCATACCGGAGCGCGCTTTTTCGAAAATCCTCACAACAAAAAACATCGAGATTTTTCTCCATCGTCGCTTCCATATTTCCCCCCTAATGCGCAAGATGTTATAATAGTAGCATATCATCGCGATTAATTTGAATATATAGTAAAAAATATTATCGAAGTGTTTATCATATCATTAACAAATTGTTCGTTGCTACTCAGTCCCTTAATAATGATCTACACACTTCGATTTTCTAGATAAGCAAATTCTCTAAAGGAGAGCGTGACATGACCTGTGGAATCGAATTTCTTACAAAAATGGTAGAAGGAATCAATTTGTTCCTGAGGACAAATCTCAAAGACGAAGGATTAAAATGGACGGTGGTCGATGCCGTGGAAACTGATACCGAGGACACGCTCCTCTGCGTTCGGAGCGCGCTTGTTTCGCCGCGTTTTCTTAAGAATAGGAAGATCGAAACTGAATACCTGATCCTGTGCCCCGATTCGGAAGGAAAATACATCTATCGCGGCCGGCCTTATTATTCTCCCTACACACTTTTCGAAAAAGTACCGCTTTCCCATAATAAAAAGAAGGATAAACAGGACGAAAAGGGGAAGCGGTTAGATTTGGCGGAACTGTATGTCGCACCCGGCTATTATTTGCATATCGCATTATCTTTGCGCAAGATGCTTTGGAGCTTATGGGATCCGGACAAGAATGCTTATGCCGATTTGTCGGATAAGGAAACGGAGATATATTCCGACTTTCTGTCCGCTAATCTTTCGACCGTTCCATTAAGGAAAAAATACTATCCGTGGGATGACGATCCAGAAAAACCCAAAAATAAAAGAACCAGATGGATTCAAGTAATCCCGCTCCTTCCTTTTCAACCGCTCAACGCGCTTCACGGAAAGTCGTTATTGAACCAGGTTGTCTATCACGGAACGAGGATGTCCGAATCGATGCGTTGGCCGCATCCTTCCCACATCGGCATCTTGGATCTCTTCGAGAGCCCAGAGTCGGAAGAGATGGGAAGGGTCCTTACGAAAGTGCCCGAAGCGGCGTACATCCCGGAAGAGCTCCGTATTTCGGCAGCGCTTTTAAAGAAGGAGGAGCCGCAATCGATCATGAGTTGGGCGACGCGTTCTGTGCCCTTCGCGAATTATTCCGACGGACCCCGAGTCATGATGGGCGGTAAAAATTTGAAGCAAGCCATCCAGGTGGTGGGGGGAGAACTTCCCATTATACGCGCCGGAACTGAAGAAACTTTGGGGATGAGATGGGGTGTGAACGCTTTCGTGGGGTACGCTTTATTCAAAGGGTTGAATTTTGAGGACGGCATTGTTGCCAGCGAATCATTTGCGAAAAAGATGGCCATCGAAAGCGAAGAGGTTTTTTCCGAAGAGACCGCATTTCCTTGCCCGCAAAAATACCGGATAAACTTTGACGAAACACGAAACGCCATCATCTTGAGCGACCAGGAAGAGCAAGCGCGGCGACAGGTCCGAGTCGAGCTCTCTTTTAAGAGGACCGGTCAGATCATCGCCAGAAATGATTCTTTTTGTTCTATTAGAGTTTATTATTTGGAAAAAAACAAAGAGGCCGTCGAAGTTAGGAACCGTCGGAAAGCGATTGTTTACAAAGAGCGGTATCCGGCCGAGCTCCTTCTGGACTTAAAAAACCCGGATCATCGGAGGCAAATCCTGTTTTTTCTGCATAGAGAATATCCCATCGCGAAAGCGAAAGGGTCAAATACACCGAATACCGACTCTTTTCACGATAGTCTCGTGAGGGTTCGGATACCGATCTTGGCTCGAAAACCTCTCGAGGTTGGGGATAAGATTACCGGAAGGCACGGAAATAAGGGCACCATTTCAGCGATTTTACCCGATTCATCGATGCCGTACGTCCTGCAGAACGGAGAGCGAAAACCGCTGGATCTCATTTTGAGCCCTTTCGGGATTATTACGCGTATGAACCTGGGCCAACTCTTGGAAACTCAATTCTCGCTTACAGGGGAGAGCAACGGTAAAGGATTTTCCGATATCGATCCCGAGAAAACCCTATCAACGATTAAGCATTTGGGTTATGAAGCCGAACCTGGAGACTTTTTCAGAATCAGATTGCATATGGAAGAAGGCGCATTCCCCGCTACGGTCGGCTATCAATATTTCGTTCGTTTGGATCATTGTGTGCGGGACAAGCTCCATGTGATCTCCAAGTCCCGGATAAACGCCAATACGTTCCAGCCTTATAAGGGAAGAGCCAATGACGGCGGACAAAGGCTCGGAGAAATGGAGTTTTGGACGCTTTTCAACCACGGCGCGACGGAATTGATCGATCTTTTCTCCAAAACGAATCTCGACGATTGGAAGGACAAAAAAAAGTATATTGCCCGGATGAATGAGATATTGAACCATTATCACCGTTACACGATCTCCCCTGTCGTCGAGCAAGGGAAGATGCGCGCGGATCCCCAAAACGGGGAAAAGTCGAAAGTATTGGAGGCGCTTCTTCGAGAAGAGGTGAAGAAGCCTGAAGAGGCTTCCGCATTGTATCGGATTATCATGAGAGACATCAGGAAACAATGCAGCCGAAAGCTATTAACGTCGAAAGAAGGGTATATCCGGAAATGCATGCTCGGACGCAGGGTTCACTATTCCGGAAGAGCCACCATCACTCCGGCAACCGATATCTCGATCGATCAGGTGAAACTCCCGATCGAATTCGCTCTCGAATGGAACCTATTAGCCGGGCATGCGAGCGATAATTCTCATTTCGGCCAAGAGGATATAAAACGAGCCCTATCGGGAGACAGAGAAAAGCGGGAGGAGCTTTGTTCGCTCGTGAATACCGGTTTGCCCGCGCATTTACACGTATTGCTCAATCGTCAACCTTCGCTTCACCGGCACAGTATGGCCGCTTTTAGGCCGTTCTTTTGGGAGGAGTATTCCATAGGATTGCCCATTATGGTCTGCGAAGGGTTTGGAGCTGATTTCGACGGCGACACAATGGCGGTGTACTACCCGATCACTCAGAACGAAAACCCGAAGATGCAGGAGGAGTTGAAAGGTATGGCTCCTTCCAGGCATCCCTTCCGTTCCGGGAACTTGGACCTGGCATACAGCCTGTCCCAAGACCTCGCCTTCGGTTTTTGGAGAATTCATGGAAACACGAAAATACAAGCGGAAGTGAAGGACTTGCTGGCCACGATACAAGAAGAAGAAATACCGCGCCGATTGTTGGAATTGCAGACAAAATGGCTCTTGGCGTCCACGAAACAGAACGTCAGCCTTTCATTCCTTGAGGCGGTTCGATCGGAAGGGCATTTGACAGATATAAAAAAATCGAAAGCGAGAGGCAAAGAGGTTCATTTCGAGAAGCTCGGCCATAAAGAAAACGAGCGGACCTTCGGTTCGGGCCATACGGTCGAGAGTTATTTGGGTATTCTTCCGAACGGATCGGCCGGTTCGGATTCGGATTTTGATAACCGTATCGCTGTACAAACGAGACGGTCGATGATCGATAAGAAATTTCACGTCGGAGAAGGCGGTTATTTTACGCGCAAATTGGTCGAATTGTTGTATCCGGTACGCGTAATAGAGGCCGATTGCGGCAACGAATCCGGGTTAATCTTCCCACGACGCGATTTGAACGAACTCATCGGCCAAATTCAACTGGAAAAACCGCGTCAATCCCGTCTGAGCACGGAACAAACCAAGAAAGAAAACGAAGAAGCAAATTGCCTCCTTAATGGTTTCCTCTATGCGAAGCTTTTCTTGAACCGGTTCGTACGATGCGGTAATGGCGACTGGTTTCTTGTAAACGAAACCAACATCGAGTCGCTGAAAGAAATGGACGAAGACATCGTCATGCGCAGTCCGGTCAGTTGTCAAAGCGGAGACGGAAATTTGTGCGCGCGTTGTTTGGGATATGATCCCTCGAAAGTGAACAAACCTTTTCGCGCTGGCGATTATGTCGGTGTATTGGCGGGCCATACGATCGGGGAACGGGGCACGCAACTGTCGATGAAAACCTTTCAGACAGGCGATTTTGGGTTCAGAATGCAAAAGGTCTCGTCCTATTTTTTGAACGTTCGAGAAGATCCCGTCAGCGAGCGCGCGGGGTATTTCGAGTATTTCAAGAACATTTGTTTGGCTTCGATCGAATCGGTCATGCGCGGGGAGCCAAAAAATCGCGGAAAAATCGGGGGTGACGCGACCGCCGATAGAAAAAAAGAAGTATCTTTACTTCAAACGATCGATGTGTTGTCTCTCTACCTGGAGATTCTTTATCGTGAAATGATTCGGCTCAATTTGAAAAGTGAAGCAGAAGCGCTTGCCTACTTGACCGATTGGCGGAAGCGAGGTTTCTTCACGGCCCTCAGCTTTGAAAACCCGAGAGGGGCTTACGGAGATAACTCGGAAGAAGAGCGAAAAAAAGCCAAAAAGGTCGCCAAGATCGCGGAAGAGTATGGAAAAGAGCCTCAAAACGTTTTTGAAAGCTCTCCTAAAGCGCTTTACGCATTTTGTTTAGGACGGGAGGAAATCGAGCATGGAAGCCGGTAAACGAAAACGACCGATTTTAACTAAAGAGAAAATTGCTTCGAAAAGCCCCGCGAAGATAGGGCTCCATGCCTATATCGATCCATATGGAGAGCAAAATCCGGAAGATGAGATACTCCCGGATGACGGAATAGAAGAAAGCGCCGTTGAAGCTCCGGATGAAAACGACGAGGAACGCCTGTCGCTAATACAAGCGGATGCGCGAAACATAAACGACATCGACTTGGAACTTCCCGATTCGGGAGCCAGGGCTAGCCGGGTTGTCTTGATTTTAACCAAAGTGAAAGAAAAAGGTATTCGGGCTTTTATGACAGGCGAGAGGAGCTATGACCAACCGTACGAAAACGATACTGGTAAATACTATTCTCGTGTGAGGAGAATATTGCAGTATTACGGCGACGGTTTCTTCGAACAAGAAAGAGCGCTTGAACCGGAAGATTTCTTCGGGATTTTTAAAACCCCGTGGTTTTTCGGAGAGGAAAATACGCAAAAGACGAATCGCCGGTTCAACACGGGGTACGCGATGCAATTTTGGACAGGGGAAAGAGTCGCGTTAAATTTCTTGACGCCAAAAGGATTGCTTTCTCCAGCGAAGGAAGCCGCCGTCCTGTTGCGAATCTCCTTGGGAAGCGACGCAGACCGACTAAAAAAAGCGTTTTGCGATGTATGCCGCGAGTATGCAAACGGCGGCATCCTTGAAGGATATAACGCTGTGTTTCGGTTTTTTGACGGCTTGATCGCTCGTTTGGATGAAATGAATCTCAATCTTGACAATCGGGACGGCCGCTCGCTTTACATCGCGTTAAAAAAACAGCCGTTTTTTTGCGATTTAGTAAAAATGTGTGGAGGAAAATCGAATGGAAAACTGTAAAGATCGCAACGCGTGTATCGATATACTCCTAGTCCAAAAAAACCTCAATTCTGAAGCCAGCCAATCGTCGGTAAAAATTCTCGAGGATACGATAGAGAGCAAGAATCTCAAGCGGTATGTCAACATAAGCATTGTAAACGATTTTAAAGCGCAAAAAAAACCAGCCGACATCTTAGTCATCGACATCGATGACTTTATAACGGAAGAGCCGCCAGTTTCTCGAAAACCGACTTATGTTTTTTTTCTCTTTAATGAGAAACTATCGGTGGATGCGGTGGAACGGGTACAGGGAAAAGGGCGCTTCGAGCTTTTCCCGGTCGACCGATTTTACGGGAATGGGATTGAGTATTCTGAAATCGCCCGATTTGCGGAGTCGATAAAAAGAGTGGTTCGGGAGCTGTTAAGCGAACGTGTTCTGGAATCTGAAATGCATAAACGCCTCGATTGGAAAATTAGCTTCAATAAAGATGAAAAACGGAGCGTCTCTTCCTTTATCACAGATCCGGTTTTCCAAAAACCTTTGCTACAGGCGCGGAAAACGATCGACTTCCTGAAAAGTTACAAAGAGGAATTATTCGATTTCCGAAAAGAAACAAGAAAGAGCTTGGAGGAATTACGCCGCTATGAGAACGCCTCACCCGAAGCGGATCTTAAAAATATCACGGCCAAGAACACCTCGATAAATAGTTGCGCTAAGAACCTTAAAACGAAAAAGATCTACGGGATCCTCTTAACCGGGCCGACCGGCTGCGGGAAAACGCGACTTGCGGAATGGATCGCCAAAGCATTTTTAGGTAAGGACGATCAGAAATATTTCGGGAAGATTCCATTCGTCAATATTTCTCCGAATCTCATCGATTCCGAACTATTCGGCACCTTCCCGGGAGCTTTCACCGACGCGCGCTACAAAATGGGCAAATTGCTGTCGTGCGCCGGTGGCGTGGTGTTTTTGGATGAAATCGGAGAAATTCCGCCTTCCATACAAGCGAAACTGCTCACCTTCATGGATGACCGCAAAGCCCTGATCGAAGGATACAATGACCCTGATGGAATCACGATTCCATTGCTTCTGATCGGGGCAACCAATCGCGATTTGCATCAAGAGATGGGGACTGGGGGGTTTCGAAAAGATCTTTTTCATCGATTTACGTTTAGAATTCATCTGCCTCCTTTGAAAGAGCGTAAGAACGATTTTCGTTACCTGCTCAGTTACGCTTTGCAAGCCCAAAATGCGAATATCCCCAATTCGCCGGTCGAAGCGATCAGCCTGAAGGCGATCGAAGACCTCGAACATTACGATTTTCCCGGGAATTTTCGCGAGTTGGAAGAAATCGTTCGGCAAGCGCTATTGAATGCGGGTTTTGATGGAAGAACCTGTATTCTCAGAAAAGATATCGAAGGCCCCCAGCTGTAACTAATCGGACGTCGAAAACGAAAAATTCCTTTTTTAGAAACGGGACGGATGCTGTTTTG
>JAAYCF010000212.1 GCA_012744415.1 Thermotogaceae bacterium | reverse complement strand
CAGCGGAACGAACGGTTTATGATCCGGAAAAATTGACGGCTATGTCTCACCGTTATGAACACTATCTTGAAACCCACATTCCGTGGAAAACGCTTTACGCGCAACTCGTTATCGCTGATGAGATAATTGTCGCGAGCGGTTGCGTGACTTTCGTTGAATGGATACCTTCCCCCCTGCACGACAACTCCGAAAGGGCATATATCCATAGCGTTTACGTCGAACCCGGATACAGAGGAATGGGATTATGTACGCTCTTGATGAAAACGCTTTGCGATGAATTGAAGACTGCCGGTTTTTTTATGACCGAGCTTCATGCCAGCGACGCCGGAAGACCTATTTACGAAAAAATGGGTTTTAAAGCAGACACGAGTATGCGCCTGTATCTGTAATCCGCTACTAAAGACTCTATCCACGAAGGACACGAAGGGTCTTGGAGAAACGCTTTGGAGCGCTCCATTCCCCGCGTACCCCCCATAAAAAAACCCCCGGAAGGGGGTTAGGGGTTCTTATGGGGGAAATTCTCTATATCTTTTTCCCTTTGTTTCTTGGCTTCATTATACCCTGAATCGGACAAATTGTCAAGTCGCAGAAATGCGAACTCCTATCACCCTTTCAAATACTGGTATTCTCTATCCCTCACCTAATGAGGGTTTTGAATACTCTGAACGAAAAAACCGTACATCTTGTATGGATAAGTCTCGTTATGCTATAATTGATGAGGCTCAGAGCGTGTCGAAGCGTTAGGTTTTTTTAAACGGGAGGGACCCATGAAAGGGATGACTTTCGGAGCTACTCTGAAGCAATTGAGAAAAGAGCAGGGCATTCGCCAGAAGGATCTGGCGAAAATACTGCAGGTGGATGAATCGACCATCTCGAGTTACGAGCGGGGGATTCGGCATCCGTCGCGCAATGTTTTGAAAACCCTCGCCAGTTTTTTCAACGTA
The DNA here is from genome assembly GCA_012744415.1 of Thermotogaceae bacterium. Lineage (GTDB taxonomy): Bacteria > Thermotogota > Thermotogae > MWEM01 > MWEM01 > MWEM01. The sequence continues at coordinate 5,534 of JAAYCF010000212.1, read as the reverse complement.
TCGACGGACAGCCTGTTGAACGTTTCCACTTTGGATCACGGGATGGAGGGGTTCTTGAAAGGGTACAATGTCCCGTTGCTGGGACGCGCGTCCGCCGGTTCCGGCGCCTTTGCAGAAGAGAATATCGAAGAGATATTGGTTTCCGATTGCGAAGCGGATTTCGCGCTAAAAGTGCACGGAGATAGCATGTCGCCCATCCTGCCGGATCAGTCCGTTATCCTCGTGAAAAAAGTCCTCTCAAACAAGTTCAAGAACAGCGATATCGGCGTCGTGATCGTCCGTCATGAAGAGTCCATGGTAAAATACGTGCATTTCCACAAGGAAGGGGTATGGCTGATTAGCGAGAATAAAGCCTATACGCCGGTCTTTTTCTCACAAGACGATTGGATGGATTCATGCGAATTGGTCGGCAAGGTTGTGGAGTGCCGAATTCGTTTTTAATATCGCGAACCTTCTTGTTCCCCTCTTTTGATGAAAACCGCCGCCACTTTTTCTAAATATTAGCTGCGAAACCCCGACCGAATGCTTACGGGTTTAAGTCCCCCTGTCTGCGAACCGATAGAAATAGAGACAGAACGTATTGGGGGACCTTATTGTGATCATTCGCCATAATCTACCCGGACTTATCGCCGAGAAAGGCTATTCAAAGAATGTGAATAAACTTTCCACCCATCTGGAGCGCATTTCCACCGGGTTACGCATCAATAAGGCTGCGGACGACGCCGCGGGATTAGCCATTGCGGAAAAGCTCCGAAGTCAGATCAACGGCTTCCAACAAGCCCTTCGAAACGCTCAGGATGGCATCTCCTTAATCCAAACTGCGGATGGGGCGCTTCAGGAATCGCACGCGATTCTTCAGAAGATGCGGGAATTGTCTGTTCAAGCGGCAAATGACACCTTAACCTCCAATGATCGGGCAGCGATCCAAAAAGAGATCGATCAACTCAAGTCCGGGCTTAACGAGATCGCTGACCATACCGAATTCAACAACCGAAAGTTGTTGGACGGATCCGCTTCGCTGACGGTTACAACCAGCTCCGATGCCGTTTACTTGGCTTCGGGAGTACTTCCTGTTTCCGGATTTTCAGATAACAGCCTTTCATTCCGCTCTTCAGGAGATTTGAGAATCGATTCGGTGATCAGCGGCGGGCAAAACCAGATCCAAGGGTCACACGTGTATACGCAGATCAATGGCACGCGTTCCGAGCTCACTCTGTCTCCGGAAGATCACACCCCGTATTCCGGGCTCGAACGTCTGGAAACGAAAGGGCTGGATGAAGGCGTTTATCAAATTGAAAGCCGCGAATCTCCTTTTGGCGGAGTCCGGTACGTCGGAGCCGACGGGCAGTCCGCTTCGAACCCTCTGCCCACGCTGGGGGTCTCCGGTATGGATATCACTCCTTCTCCCAATCTGGTTCCGGTAGGAGAGTACACGGTGACACCCGCTTCCGAATTGCCTTTCATGGCGATTTTTCAGGATAGCGAAATCACACGACACGATCTCATTCGAGGAGTCCAACCCTCCGGGCGGCCAGATATCGATGTCACGATGGATATCGCAGTTATGCAAACTTCCGTCTCCGCAGAAACGGAAACAGCCTGGACAGATATCGGGGGTTCGGGCGGCGGTTCCGTTATCGAAGGGCATCCGGCGGGACCTCATTTTACCGCGAATATTACCTACCAAACGGAAATTGATTTTGATACGAATCTCTACACGCATTTCAAGGTAACGGACACCGAACCGAGGGAGCTTCTGGCTTCCGATATTCTTGCGACGAGCTCTTACGTATCCGCAGCCGATTCGGAGATAGAAATGGAATTGACCTTTAAGTCCGAAGCCACCGCCCGTGTCGATATGGAGCTGGGCTTTCGTTCCGAACCGGCCGATCAGGTACAGATGGCGCTGAGCTATCGTTCCGAACCGGCGGCGCGGATGGCGATGACGCTGGATTTTCGCGCGGAAGCAGCCGATCAGTTGGACCTTTCTCTCTCCTATCGATCGGCAGCGGATGCCGAAATCGATATGACGTTGGATTACCGTTCGGAGACCGGAGACCAGATCGGACTTGATCTTTCTTATCAAACCATGGTCGGGAGTAAAATATCCACGACCGCCACCTATTATTCCAAAGCGGCGGAGACGGCTTCTTTTCAGACTACCTATACCCTTCCTGCGGGCTATTCAGTAACCATCGAAGAAGCCGGCGCCCCGCCGACCGTGCTGGGGACAGCGAACATCGGGGGGTTGGATCTCTTGGAAGCCCAAGCTCAACTGAGCGCCGATTTCGTCGGTCAAGACATCACCTTCGGCATCGATACCGCCGGGGAAACGCGGCGCCTCACGGTCACGAATAACCGGGCCGCATCCGTCACCATTACGGACAGCGCGGCAAATGAGCTGGGAATCAGCGCGGCATTAGGCACCGACCCTTCTGATAACCACGTCGAGGGGACTTATCGGGATCACCAGCTAACAACCGTGATTGCGCTCGGGAACAGGACGATAGAAGAGATCGCCGCCGTCCTCGATACCGGCCTCGGTCTCAAAGGGTTGGATTTCACCGCATTTGACAACGGCGATGGAACGCGCCGAATCGCGATAGAGAATTCCGGTTCGTATCGCGTTTCGATCGTCGACGACCTTTCCACGGATTCGGTCGAAGGTGAGCTCGGCCTGAACGGATACGCCTCGCTTCCTGGAGGAGGGGTATGGAACAGCGCCACCAACATCTTCCATCAGCACACTTTCGAAACGACGATTGGCGGACTCTTCCTCGAAGGGGCCGGTCAGTTGAACGAGACGATCCAAAACCAAATCAATTCTCAAAACGTCAACGACGCGCAATTGAGCGGTATCAACGTATCGACAACCGGCGGGTCTCTGGAGCGATTGGCCGTTTCGAACGGGTCCATCTATCGGCTTTCTTTTTCGGAAACGGTAGGCGATGCCTGGACAGAGCTGAATATGCCGACGGGTTTGCAGGAACGCGGCGGTTTGGGTAATTCGAATCAAGTTTACCATCACCATACCGTCACCATCGATGTCGGCGACCGAGATTTGGAAGGAATCCAAACTCAGCTCCAGACCGGATTAAACGTGGCGCTCGCGGCAGATGGCCTCAGTAACCCTTCAAGTGACACATTTTCGCTTGAAAACGGCTCTTTGGGAGGATTGGATCGCATCCTCGCCTTGAATACAGGCACGAGCGCCACCGGTTACCGGATGACGCTCACCGATCAATCCGGTCATACCGCCGCCCAATTAGCGCTGAATACGGAAATCCCTCGCGCGACTGATTATCCTGCCGCGAATCAGGTCTATCGCCAATATACGGTAACCGTTCCTCTTGGCGATCGCAACCTCGAGCAACTGCGCGCGTCATTGCAGACCAGCCTCGAGACGGCTTTGGCAAGTGATGATATTGCGGACGCCGCATCAGACATGTTTCTCCGGAATGTGGTTTCACCGGGATTAGAACGGATACAAGTCCGGAATTCCGGAACCGCCGACACCGGTTATCGGGTTAACCTTTCCGACCACGGCTCCAGCCAACTCGCTTCACAACTCCATCTCGACGCAACCATCGATCGAGAGCAAACGGCCAACGCTTTAGCCGTCTATCACGAAGCGGCGCAAACCGTCAATATCGGTGGACAGGATCTTCCCGGAATAGCCGCTCAAGTGCAAACGACCCTTGATACTTTACTGAACGGGGACGGCATCGCAGAACCCCACCCTTCCATCGCATTGGAAACGGGCGTAGCAGGAAAAGACCGTATTCTGATCCACAATTCGGGGATCAACCTTTCTTCTTATGATATCGGTATCTCGGACCATGCGGGCGTATCGGCAAATCTGTTAGGGATCGATACGGCCGTTCATAGCGGGGAGGATCTTTTAACAGCGAATCAGGTTTATCGGAATGAAACCGTCACGGTGGAAGTGGGCGACCGAAATCTGGAAGAGATACGCTCGCAGCTGCAATCCGAACTCGAGACGCTATTGTCGAACGATGATATCGCTCCCAATCCGAATACCGGGAATACCTTCTTAAGAAACAGTTTATCCGCGGGTCTTGAGAGAATCCAAATATCTAACGCCGGTATCGGAAATACGCATTATGCGATATCAATTGCAGATGATACCGGAACCGTGGCTTCCCAATTGGGAATGGTTGCAACCGTCGTTCCTTCGAACAGCCAAAATGCCAACAGCGTTTACCACGATGCAGTACGCGCCGTTAATATCGGCAATCGCAGCCTCTCGCAAATCTCATCCCGTCTGCAGAGCGCACTGCAGGGTTTTTTAGGGCTGGACGGAATCGCGAACACGAACACGAGCGATGTTTTTTCTCTCGAGATAGGCGCGCCCGGCTTGGATCGGCTTCAAATTAACAATTCGGGAACCAGCGATACCAGCTACGACATCGGCATCATAGATGCCACGGGCGATACTGCGGCTTTGCTCGGGATCGACACCAACGTTGTAAGAGGGACGGCAGCATTGGGAACAAACGAAGTCTATCAAGGGCATATCCTCACCCTCGATGTCGGAAATCAATCCCTTGAAGAAATACGACAAACTCTACAAGCAGGGCTTGATGGCCTATTGGTGTTGGATGGAATCGCGCCAAACACGAACACCGGACAAACCTTTCAGATGGAGACGCTTTCCCCCGGTTTGAACCGGTTGCGCATACAAAATTCGGGTCTGGGTAATACGAGCTACGCTATCTCCATCTCGGACGAAACCGGAAATTTGGCTCAGCAACTGAATTTGAACCAAGCGGTCTTCCCTGCTGTCGACGGCGTATCCAACGCGGTTTATCATGAATATCGTCAAAACATCGCGGTCGGGTCACTGGATCTTGAAGAACTGCGCGGCCATCTCCAGCAGACGCTGCATACTGTCTTAAGCGCTGACGAATTGACCGACTCCAATACAAGCGACACCTTCCTGAGGGAACCGGTAACCGCTGGAAGAGACCGCCTTTCGATCGATAATGCCGGAAACGGCAACACAAGTTATAAAATCTCCCTGTCGGACGTGACGGGCTTGGTTGCGCAACAATTAGGGATCGACACCGTCGTCACTCGAGAATCAAGTCATCAAGGAGCCGACCGAGATTACGGATATCCTTGGGGAACGGTTGTTCCCGCCGGCGCGAACATCGAAAACGCTTTCTCTGAGATCGACGCGCATCTTCTCTTTTCAACCGACTGGATCGACCAACCGGATTATCAAGGCCAAAACCTCGGGAAATTCACAATTAGGAACGTTGGGGGCGACCCGGAAATGCGCTGGGTCACGCTGCACGGAGACGGAGCGACGCAACTTCTCGGAGGCGAGACCGTCCTGCGCGCAAGCGAAGAAAGCCAATCGCGCGAATGGGTCGCTCGAGATCGAGTCAAAATCGAAACCCATTATGAAGGGGTAAAAAACTCAGGGGAAGAAGTGGCGGGCACTCGAACCGATTGGTGGTGGGAAGGGGTGGATGGCTCCCTCAACCCGCTGGTCGGCGATCCGAATT
>JAAYCF010000017.1 GCA_012744415.1 Thermotogaceae bacterium | reverse complement strand
TTAAAATTCGACAATTCGTTTCAAATACGGGCTTTTTTCGCCGAAACGGGGAACGATGAATTGCATGTGTTTGCGCGCTGGAATAGTTACGAAGCCCCCCTATACCATAGCGCAATCGCCCTTTCCCTCAAAAACCCGCGTACCTTGTGCTCCTCCCTGCGGGGCGACGGAAACGTCTATCCGGATGGAGTTAGCCCGGTAGAGATGCCGATTCAGGGATAAAATCAATTCGGGTATCCTGATTCAAGATCAACGGCTTAAAAAGCCAGAAGGCGAAGGTTAATCGTAACCCAGATATTCATCGAAGAAATACAGCAAGGAAGATAAGCCTTTCTTTTTTTTGGACGCCACGCTACTCGTAGATCTCGATTCGGTCTTTCCCGTTTTGTTTCGCTTTGTATAAGGCGCTGTCCACCTTCTCAAGGATTTGATGCGTCGCTTCTTCGCCCACGATCTCATATAAGCCGGTCGAGATCGTTATCGTATAAAGGGCGCCGGGCGCTTGCCGAATCCGCTCGGCGATACGTTGCATAATCCTCGCGGCCTCTTCGCGCTTTTTCCCGTTGAATAGAATGATGAATTCGTCGCCGCCAAATCTTCCGATCGTATCCTCTTTACGAAGTTCGTTTTTAAGGATGTCGGCCATGAACACGAGCGCTTTATCGCCTTCAAAATGGCCATACGTATCGTTAATACGCTTGAAATCGTCTACATCAAACATACAGACAGTCGAGGGAAAGTCGTTGGTTCGTTCAAGAATTTGCTTAACGTATTCGCTTGTATAGACGCCGGTTTTTTGATCTCTTATAGAGTGAAAATAGAGTTGTTCAAGCTTTTGATTCTCCATTCTGAGCCATGCTTTGTGTTTGGAGATTTCGATGATGATCAGGAAAATAACGGTGGAAAAATAGAGGAGCAATATCAGAGAAGGGCTGATCGAGAGCGCGTTAAAGTAATCGTTGTAGGTGATCAAAACCAGATTGGCGCTGGCCAACAGCATGAAACTGGCTCCTATTAGAAAGATAGACGCAACCGTTTTATCTTTCTTGAGGTTTTTGATAAAAACCCCTATCCAATAAACGAAAAGAAGAATCAAAAACACATTCCAGGCATTATAGAATTTTTTAAACGACAAGATGTCTTGGATAATGACCGCCGCGGCGCTGATCCCCCCAAGGGCGATCCAACTTAAGCGTAGTTTATCCCGGATCCCGAATTGAAGATGGACCATTCGAGACCCGAAAAACGCGGTCAGATACAGGCTGACCACGACGATTTTTTTATAAGTGAGGTAAGAAAAAGGCAACCAAACAAGCGTGAGGTAGTCCAGCGAGTAGATGCAGATGAAAAAAATCGAAAAGAATACGGATAGGTATTTGTAACGCTCTTTTATTTGCGTATTGACGATATTTAAGGAAAAAAGCAGATAAACGAGGATAAAACTGCTGATAAACGCAGCGCTGATGCTGGTCAGTGTAAGCCCCTCGGAGAACAGCGTTTTCCAGGTCATCATCTTGTTGTACCGATTCAAGTCCGTTATCAGGATTGGATACGCGGAACCTTTCGAATACTTGTGGCGCGCTTGGATGACCAGTTCTTTACCGGAATCAAAAACCGCGCGGCTGAATTGCAACCCCAGCATAGAACTCCACAAGTTACTCCGGCCGCCCGTGAGGTCTCCGATCGCGCCGACGAAAGAATCGTCTATATACACCTCAAAGCCCTGGCTGTTGAGTCGGTAGAGGATCAGTCCCAGATGATCCCCTTCCAGACGACTGATATCGATTTGGTTTAACGGAAATCGATAAGTGTGAATCCCTTCTTCTTCGCCTTTTTGGAAACTTCTGTACGTGTAGTCGCCTCCCTGCTCATCGATAAAACCGTATGGAGACAGGATCACGGTCGAAGCGTCCGCATTGAAGAAACCGTATGTTTTCTGTTGCACCCAGATACCAAATAAGAATATGGCGACACAAAAAAAGAGATACACGATGACGATCCGGCGAAAGGATCCAATGATCGGTTTTTTCAGACTCATGCCCGGTATTATACCGAATAAGAGGGTTAATCAGTATATTTGCCCGGAAATCGTTCATGAAAATCCGAACTCAAAAAGCAGCCGATCCGATTTGTCGATTTGTAACCCGTGAAGAGGTTTTCCCATACCTTTAAACTATGATATACTCCACCATTAACCATAACCGAATTCAGGAAATAAAAACACGTTCCGGCCGGTAGTCCGGAAGGGGGTTTTGCCCTCCAGTAACCTTCCCTTTTTGAGGGTCGTCCGTTTTCCTTTGCTTTTTGATGGAAAAAGGAGGAAGAATGGTTACTTTAACCGTGTTTTTTGAAGACCCTTTCTGGGTCGGTGTGGTTGAGCGCGCAGAAAATGACTACCTTTCCACGGCGAAGATCGTGTTCGGCAGTGAACCTACCGACCGGTTGGTCTTCCAGTTCATTCTCGAAAGATACCAAACGCTTCGCTTTAGCGAACCGGTTCAGGGAGGGTTGACCGCGATAAAAGCGAAAAACCCGAAACGGCTTCAAAGAGAGATCCGCGACGCTCTTCTCCAAAAAGGAGTTTCCACCCGCTCCCAAATGGCAATGCAACAAGAGCGCGAACGACTGAAATCCCTTCATGAGGCCGAAAAGAAAAGAAACCGCGAAGAGAATGAAAGAGAACGGTACCGGCTCAGACAGCAGAAAAAGAAAGAGAGACACCGCGGGAAATGAGAGAGCTTTTTTCAGCGCGCCTAACTCCTGTTCGGCGTGATTCGAAAAACCCGAAATGCTAAACAATCTATCCACGAAGGCTGCGAATGGACAAGGAGTATCGCTCGAAGAAGGGCTTGGAACGCCTTGGAGCACCGTTGTTTGGAGCGCCGACATTTATGTCGGCATGGGTTTTTTTCTCCGGACAAGCTATGTAAATAGGTATCGAAGAGGATAGGGCTTGTAACGCAGGAACTCATTCTTTGCGATACGCTATCGACAGCGGTTAGGGCTCATGCCCGACTAAAGTCGGGCGCTCCAATCGTCGGGCATGGGTTTGCTTAAAAACTCTATCCACGAAGGAACACGAAGAAATAGTTGGAGCGCCTTGGAGCACCGTTGTTTGGAGCGCCGACATTTATGTCGGCATGGGTTTTTTTCTCCGGACAAATTATGTAAATAGGTATCGAAGAGGATAGGCCTGATAGCGCCGGGACTTATTCTTTGCGATTCGTTATCGACATCTCTTAGTGCTCATGCCCGACTAAAGTCGGTCGCTCTAACCGTCGGGTATGCTTCTAAGCGCAAAATTAAAATGACTCTATCTGCGAAGCGCACGAAGCAAGTTTCGATGCGCCTTCAGAGTATGAGTTAGGTCTACAAAGAATTAATAAAGGGAGGAGAAAGGGTGGATTCAGTCAGCAAGACGGATTTCTGGAACCTAACCTGGGTTG
>JAAYCF010000211.1 GCA_012744415.1 Thermotogaceae bacterium | reverse complement strand
GTACGCTTTTTAATCCGATGCGATGCGGTCAAGTACAGGCCGATCCTTCACCCAACAGAAACGATCGATTCCGACATCAAATCTTTGAAAAAAATAACCGCTTCCGTATCCAAACGGAAGATCGGGTAGCCGGTGGAAGATGTTTCAATTCTTGATACCAACCGCGTTTTTGTTCTTTTTAATCATTCCAATTGCACTGTGGGCCGCTTATGCGCGGAGTAAGCGGAAAGTATTCGCATTCTCCAATGCGGAGATGCTCTTTTCTCTCAAAAAACCGAAGGCCAGCCTCGAGAAGTTCTCATGGTTTCTGAAAATCGTCGCTTTGATCCTTTTCGTCATCGCCTGCGCCCGTCCCGTCCAAACACGGGATGTTTCGCTCTTCGCCCAAAAATCCTCTTTGGATCTCTTGTTCACAATCGATATCTCCTCATCGATGAACGAAACCGTGGCTGCTGACTCTGGCGATCAATCCGACCTGCCTCGGATAGAGTACGCTAAACAAGCTTTATATGCCTTGTTAGACATCACCGAGCGGGAAAGGGCGGGGTTGGTCGTCTTTTCCCAAAATCCGTATACTATTTTGCCTCTCAGTTTTGATCACACGCCCTTACGGTACTACGCCTCTCATTTGCAGGACTATCCAGGTACCATCGAAGACGGAACGGCCGTTTGGGACTCGCTGATGGTCTCGGCGGAACGGCTCGGGAATGTGGATTCTCCCGCTAAAGTCATCATTCTCATCACCGATGGCGCCAACAATTGCGGGTTTTTCACGGATGATCAGGTGCTGGAACGGCTTTTACGCGACAATATTCGGCTGTATGTCGTTCATATAGGAAACTACTTCTCCTTTACTTTCACGACAAGAGAGGAAATCGACAAGATCCGTAAGATTTCCGAACATTCTTCGGGAGTGTTTTTTACCTTTTCCGAAGAAAAAAATATACAAAAAATCGCCAAACAGATCGAATCGTTGGAACGGACGATAGAAGGGAAACAGGAGCGGGTTCGTTTTCATCAGGACTACTATCTTTACCTGCTCATCCCCGCGCTGCTGTGTCTTTCGGTTTCTCTGAATATTGACTGGATTTACCGGAAGGGGTATCTTTTATGAAGTTTGCCCAGCCCGCTTATTTTTTGTTCCTAATCGGACTCATCCCGTACGGGGCGTTTTTATTCTTGAGGTATCTCAAATCGGAGAGACGAAGGAAATCGGACTTCAGTGTAGAAGCGATCAAGGAGTTTTATCCTTCCCATTCGATCAAAAGGTTTTTCGTCCGAAGCCTTCTCTTGTTGTTCTCATTGATCTTCGCCGTTATCGCTCTCACCAATCCCTACACGAGAGAGTCTCTGGTCTCCGTGCCCCGCCCCGTTAAAGATGTGGTGGTCGCTTTGGACGTCAGCCTCTCGATGAACGCCCGTGATGTGTATCCCTCCCGGTTTGAAGCGGCTCGGCGGGAATTGATACAGATTTTGAAGATCCCGAATCTTCGGGCGAGTTTGTTGCTATTCTCCGGAAAAACGTTGTTAACCCTGCCATTGACTCAAGACAGGCAAGCCTTGTCTTTATTCGTTCAAGAACTGGAACCAGGTTATATCCGTTCGGAAGGCACCAATTATCGGGAGCTGTTCGAAAAAATCCTGCAGGAATACGATCATACCCAATCCTTGTCGAAAGAACTGGGTTGGGCCGCTTCGAGAGTCCCGATGCACGTGATCGTCTTAACGGATGGAGACGGTATCGAATGGCCAGAGGAATCTTTGTTTTACGAGATGCGCAAACGCGATATCGTGCTTTGGGTGGAAGCCTTCGGCTCAGTAGAGGGGGCCAGTATCCCTCTCTACGATGAGAACGGGGAGTTCACGGATTATTTGGAGATGAACGGCCAACGTTATTATTCGAAGAATCAGGATGCCTTTCTGAAAGACTGGGTGGAATCAACGCGAGGTTACTATGTGTCCTATTCAGCAACGGAAAGGCTTTCCGAGAAAGTCTTCCAAATCCAGGATAATGTGGGAGCCGACGCGGTTTTTCAGGACTACCTGGCGATTAAAAATTCTATATTCCCCGTTTTTCTTCTGCTGGCGATTCTCTCTCTATTGATGGGAGTGATCCTATGAGGATGGTGAAACGAACATTGAAAAGACCCGTCTTATCTCTGATCGGCTTGTTATCTGTCGTCTTTCTCCTATCATCGCGCCTTCTCCCGTTAGATCCCACCCTTCCAAGAAGCGTGTTAAAAGCCTCGGAAAACCCTCGCGATATCGTCAGCAACAACGAAGCCGCCGCCGACTACTACATTTTAGGCGATCACCACCTTGCCGTTGTCTACATTGAGCGAGCCCTTGAAGAAGGACATCCTGAAGATGGCCATCGCGACGAGTTATTGACCAACTACGGAGATATCTTGTATCAGCTGGGACATCTGGAAGCGTGTTTAGAAGCCTACCAAACCGCGCTCTCCCTCAACCCGATCAACGAACGCGCCTTTAACCACTATGAAATCGCTTACAATCGCTATCTACGGCACTTGGAGAGCGAGCCTTCCGAAAGGAGCGAGACCGAGTCTGAAAAACAGGAGGAAAGGGAAGGCGAAGAAAGCGGCGATGCCGAAGGAAAGAAGGATCAAGAGAGCGATCAAAACAAAGAGGATAGTGAAAAAGGCGGAGAACCCCAAGAAGAAACGGGCCGTTCGAGCTCGGACAATCCCGAGGAAAATCCAGAACAAAAAGAAGCCAGAGGCAAAGAAGAGGACGAGCAGGCGAATTCCGAGGACGAGACCGTTTCCGGGGAAAAACAGTCCGGAGAGGGATCAACCAATCCCGAAGGTGATCAGAGTGAGCATTCCGTTGGTTTTACCAATTTAGAAGACTATTATCGGAAAATAAACCCGGATGATACGCAAAACATCAACAAACTCTATTTTCCTGAAGAAGGCGACTATGGAGAACAACCGCATTTACCCTGATCCCAAACGGTTCATCCTTTTCGTCGGGGCGCTTGCGTTCTTCGCTGTGTTCGGATTTGCGCTGCAATTGGAACTCTCGGTCGATGCCCCGATTCGGCCAATCGAAAGAGGAACCCCTTTTCTGGTCCGTTATCGGGTTTTTGACTACGTCGGAGACGAAAAAAAACTCACACTCTCTCTGGATGCGAACGTTGCCTTCTCGGGAAGCTTTGAAGAATACGAAACCGCTATCCTGAATCAAACGGTCAAACCCTTTCAAGAATTAGGGGAAATCGATCGGAGAGTGGAAGACGGGGTCATCTCCGGAGGCATCGTATGCTCCGGCGCTGTCACTGGAACCCACTCGCTGGGAGTTCTCGCCTTCGAATTGGACAAGATGATCGGCTCCGAATCTCTGGAGATTGAAATTACCGAGAACGATCGTCTGAGCCGGGCTTTGTACCAACGCTGGGATAAAAAGTCCAAGACAGATCATTTCGGTTTAACGCTCCTGCTGGAGGATGCGATTTTCTATAATGACCAATACGCCTTTACGATTATTGCGGCTAAAAAAGTAAACCCGAATGAAAAACTAGACCTTTCCGGTTTCTATTATTACACCCCTTCTTTTTCACAGGCTAAAGCGTTGTGGTACGAGGTGTTCCTTTCCGAAAAGCTGGATCAAGAGACTTATGTTATCAAGATGGCCGATATCGTCGTAAACCCAAACCCGTTATTGGAAGAGCAAACGAAGGTAAAAATCTATCATCCGTATCTGCGATGGAAAGACGCTTCGGGAAATGACATCGAAGACCTTTCTTACGAAGATGAATACGAAACGGTTCTCTATCAAAAACCGTCCGATGTGTCTTTTAATCCGATGGAACCGATCCTGTTAAAAACGTGGGAAGGATCTCCCGCGCTGGAAATGGGGGAAATCGGCACTGTCCGGTTATCAATAGAAAGCCGAAGCCTTTTTCTTGGCTCGTTTTTTAAGATGATTTCGGCACCCAGCACCGCGACCTCGATCACGTTACGCCGTTCGCAGATTACCGAATCGCAAGGTATCAGAAAAATCGATCGGACCTATCATTACGAATACGACTTTCTCCCGTCATCCCCTGCAACCTACACGCTTACACTCGAGCCGTTCTCCTATACGGTAACGAGAACGGGAGAAAATCTGGTATTTCAGACTAACCCGTTAACGATCGTGGTAAAGGAGAGGCAAAACGAACAGGTTTTCACGGGCATTATCAACCCGTTGAAACCGTTACGGGAAGATCCGACACGCGTGAAGAACAAACAACAATTCGAAAAAGGGCTCCTTTTAGCCTTTGAAAAGAAATGGGAGGAATCGCGTCGCGTCTTTACGCGCCTTGCTGAAGAAGAACCATTATCCGACGATATTTGGTACAATCTGGGGTGGGTCGCTTTCTATCACGACCAGATAGGGCTTTCACAATTGTGTTTTTATCGCGCTGTAGCCATAAAAGAATCCGAAGACACGCAATACAACATCCGTTTTATCGAAACGGCGAAAAGCCTAAGTGGACGGCCACTCGCAAAAGTCAATCGAATAGACAGGCAAACCCATCGATGGCTCGGTGTCGGGGGTATTGCCTTTTTGGCCCCTTTCCTCTTCGTGATGGCCGTACGCAGCTTACGGTGGTCTGTTTTCAAACGAAGCGCGAAACAAGAACCGATGAAAAAACGCGGGCGTATGATCCTTGTTTTGCTCTCGCTGACCGGCATCATTTGCTTAACTCTATATTTAGCGGACCTCATACGGGAAAACGCGTTCGAGCGGCAGACCGTGGTCCAATACGACAGCATCGCATATGCAGGGCCGGCTTTCAGCTACCCTGCCATCGGAACCGTCGCCAAAGGGAATGTTGGGAAACGCCTCACCGAACAAAACGGGTTTTCCTATATCGAATATATCGCGCTCTCACCACAAGACACACCCCTTTCCGGAACCGTCACCCCCTCGGTTCGCTATTGGATCCCTACCGAAAACCAAGAGATAATCCTGGATTCCTTATTCACGGAATAACGTGTTCGAAGAGACGCAAGAGTCCGTTAAAAAAGCGCTGTGGTTAATGTATCGGGCTTATTCTCTTCGCCGGAGCAGAGAGCAACTTGCGGTAAAACACCTCCAAGGATCGGTGATTTGCGTTATTGGAGAAATAAAGGGTTTCTGCAGAAGATGTAATGTTTATTTAATTATTTACGTTCCATATTGTTACTTGACAGAAGAATTCGATTCGCAAAAGCGGTTGTGATATAATACCCCGATTAAGCTTGAAGAAGGTTTTAAAGCCGAAAAACGGTACCTTCCCAGCGACTGATAAAAAGGAGGGAAGACGATGTATGCCATTATTCATGCGAGCGGAAAGCAGTACCGTGTAGAAGAGGGACAGGTTTTATACACGGAAAAACAGCCTTTGGAAAAGGATGATCGTATCGTATTCGACCAAGTTTTAATGGTGAAAGACGAAGGCGTCACGATAGGAAAACCTTTTATTGAAGGCGCGAAAGTAATCGGTATCGTACAGGAGCACGTACGCGAACCGAAAGTGCTCATTATTCGCTTTAAAGGCCGCAAACAGTATAGACGCACTCGCGGACACAAGCAATGGAAGACGGCCATTCTCATCGATAAGATCGAAAAAGCCTGATCGCGAGAAACGGGCTTTGATTCGTTGCACGGTTTTTCGATGCAAAGAGGGTTATCGGGGATTTGAAATAACCGGACACGCAGGAATAGAGCGGAAAGGGAAAGATGTATTGTGCGCGGCCGTCAGTATCTTGTCGATACACACGGCAATGACGATACAGGAAGAGTTGGGAAAGGTAGGAACTGGTAAAGAAGAGGCGGGGTATTTCAGATTTGAGATCATGGACAGAGACGAGACGACGGATATGCTTTTCAGAGCGTTTTTAAAGCGGATGATCGGTTTATCGGAAAAATACCCGCAGAAAATCATGGTCGAGGTGAAAACATGAAATTGCATCTGGATATACAGTTGTTCGGACATAGAAAGAGCGGTGGCGGCAAGAACGGGAGAGACAGCAATCCGAAGTATCTCGGCGTGAAAAAAGGAGACGGATCCAAGGTCATCCCCGGCAACATCATCCTGAGACAGCGCGGCACCAAGATATTCCCGGGATTAAATGTCGGAATCGGAAGAGATTTCACGCTTTTTGCCCTCAGCGAAGGAACCGTTCAGTTCAAAGACAGACATAACCGCAAATACGTTAATGTCATTGTAGAGAAGACAGAAACGACTGTATCGGAATCGTAAACCGAAAGTAGAATTATTTCGCGGATCAGGCGGTCACGCGAATTTGGCAAGAGGAGGAAAGATGATTTACGATCAAAAAAGTTTTCGTTTAAAGCAGGAAGAGATTACCCATCCGTGGTACGTTATCGATGCGGATAATCAAATCCTGGGTAGGTTAGCGACGCGCGTCGCCATCTTACTTACCGGCAAGAATGACCCGCGATACACCCCCGGAGTCGATTCGGGAGCTTTCGTCGTCATCGTGAACGCAGAAAAGATACAAATGACCGGTCAGAAATGGGATCAGAAGATATACGTCCGGCATACCAAACATCCTGGAAACGCCAAAGAGTTAGTGGCAAAAGATGCGCTGAAGAAAAAACCCGGCTTTATCATCGAAAAAGCTGTGAAGCGGATGTTACCGAAAAATCGGATGGGTTTAAAGTTAATCAAGCGGCTCAAGGTTTACGCTGGGACGGAACACCCGCATCCCGCTCAAAAACCTGTCGAGATAAAGCTTTAAGGAGGGTTGAAGATTCGAATGATGGAAAATCCAGATTACTACGGCACCGGTAGAAGAAAGACCTCCGTCGCGAGAGTCCACTTGCGGCCCGGAACTGGCAAAATCAAGATTAACGGAAAACCGTTAACCGGCTTAAAAGACTATCTGCTGAGAGACTCACTCGTGATTGAAGCAATGAAACCCCTTACGCTGACGGGATTAGCAGATCGTTTCGATCTCGTGCTCAAGCTGTCTGGCGGCGGGCTTTCCGGTCAGGCCGGGGCGCTTAAGATGGGAATCGCCAGGGCTCTCCTCGAATATAACATCGACTTGAGACCGACTCTGAAAGCGGCGACGCTGTTACGCCGAGATCCCCGAATGGTCGAACGGAAGAAATACGGGTTAAAAAAAGCGAGAAGAGCGCCGCAATTCTCCAAACGATAAAACAAACTCGTGCTTGGGCGCGTCTTAGTAATAACCGAACGGTTTTGTCAACACTCAATATAAGAGGGAAGAGTATTCTTCCCTTCTTTTGTGTGGAAAAGAACGGGATGCCCCCTGCCCGATGAGGAGATTGCGATTTGGAGTTTAAAGAGATTGTGCGAGAAGTCAAAGACGCGATCAATATTGTCGACCTCATCTCTTCTTATCATATTCAGGTTCAACAGTCAGGGAAGTATTACAAAGCGCTCTGCCCTTTTCACGGAGAAAAAACACCTTCCTTTTACATTTACCCCGAGAAGAAACATTACCATTGTTTCGGCTGCGGGGCAACGGGCGACGCGATCAAGTTCGTTCAGGAATATGAGAAGATCACCTTCATAGAAGCATTGAAGGAGCTGGCCGGGCGATATTCGGTTGCCATTCCGTCGCTATCCGATCGAACCAATCCTTTGAAACAGATCTATACGGAAACTTTCGAAGCGGTAGCCAAGCACTACCATCGCGCCTTGCTTGATCATCCGACTGCTATGAAATACCTGGAGGAAAGGGGATACGGGATCGCCGAAGCCCAACAGTTCCAGATCGGTTACTGCGATCTCCGATTCCCGATAAAAACCTTTCATCTATGGACGAAAGGCATCGGCGGCGAAACGGAGAACGAGCAACACTGGAAAGAATGGGGACTTCTCAATCAAGACGGGTCGAGTCGTTTTTATCGACGGATCATGTTTCCGATCCGTGATCGTTACGGCGCATGTATCGGTTTTTCCGGAAGGCTTCTCGAACTTGTTGAAAACACCTCGGCAGCCGCGGATAAAAAAGAAAGTTCTTTTGAAGCGCCGAAGTATATCAACTCTCCTCAAACGCCGTTTTTCAATAAAAGCAGAATTCTCTATTTAGAACACCTGGCGAGAAAGCCCATCCAAGACTTTGGATTCGCCATCGTCGTCGAAGGGTTCTTCGACGCGATACGTTTGCATGCCAGCGGTATCAGCAACACCGTCGCCGCAATGGGAACCGCTTTCAGCTCAGAGCATTTCCGCGCGTTGGAAAAGCTGACGAAGCAGTTTTTGTTTATTTTCGACAACGATGAGGCCGGGAAAAAAGCGGCGGAACGGGCGTTTTTCTCTTTACCTGCGGAAATTAGAGCCATGGGGTGTTTTCTAAGCGGGGCCAAAGATCCCGACGAATATCTCCTGCGTATCGGGAAAGACCACTTTATCCGGGAGATGGCCTCGGCCAAACCGTTAGAAGAATATTTAATCGATCTCCTGAAGAATCGATACGAGATAACCCGGGTAGCTGGGCAAGACGAATATCTCAGAGCCTCTTTGCCGATCCTGGGAAAAGTTAAGGAGATCGGCAATCTTCCTTCCTATGAAAAGATCGTCGGGCTCGTCGCCGGGACGCTTGGGATAGAACGGCAGAAAGTGGCGTCTTGGTACGAACAGCATTTAGCGAAAAAAACCGCTGTAAATGTGGAAACGAGAGGATTAGACCTTCCGAAAACGGTTAAAGAGGTAGGCGAAGGGTGGGATTCCTCTTCCGTAAACGTCAAACCCAAGCAGACGAGGGAAGAAAACCCGGCCGAAGAACAAATTTTGGCGATTTATCTTGAACGATCCTCTTTTCGGAAAGAGATCGAAGCCTTTGTCCTGGAACACACCGCTTACCTCGACGAAAACTTCCGCTCGTTTTTTGACAAAACACGGAAAGAATTCGAACCGGACGATGCCACCAACCACCTCAACGAGTTTTTTTCGAAGGAATTTTTGCACCGCGTTTTCCGTTTTATGAATCGGCCGTTCTTCATCAAGGACGAACCGGAGAGGATATCAAAAGCACTCGGAGATTGTTTCGGCATTATTCAATCCCGGCAGAAGGTCTCCCAAATGAAAACTCTGGAACGGCGGATCCAAGACACTACTGATCCAGAAGAAAAAAATCGTTTAATGAAACAAAGCGTTGAATTGATCGGCGCCTCAAAGAAAAAAAAAGGAACAGATTTGAAGGGAGGCTTTTCCGATGGAGGAAGAAATCGAGGAAGGTAAGCACCTTCGGAAAGAAGAAACGCCAGCGCCTAAAAAGATCGCAAAAAAACCGAGTGAACCCAAATCTAGCAGTCCTAAGAAATCGAAAGCGGGGATCGCTTCCGCGAAAAAGAAAAAGGGCGTCGAGCTGGATCTTCAATCGATAAAGCTACCCGAAAGCTTAAACGAAGCCAACTTGCGCGGAGAAGCGGTGGACATAAAGAAGAGCATGACCGAATTGGTCGCGATCGGCTCTAAGAAAGGGTACATCACCTATGAGGACATCGACGCGTTTTTACCCGCCGAAATGGAAGGATTCGACAGCAATTTTCTCGAGATGGTTTACGAAACGCTGGAGAAAAACAAGATAAAAATTATCGAAAAAGAGCCCGAAGTAGACGAATCCGAATCCGAGGAACCTGTCGAGGATGAACTGGTAGAGCGCATGATCAGCGAAGACGGGCCGGCTATCTTCGATAACAACAGTTTTAACAAAGACGGGGTTAAGATGTATCTCAAAGAGATCGGCCGCATCCCCCTCCTGACGCCCACTCAGGAAAGAACCCTCGCCAGAAAGGCTCAGATTGGAGATGAGCGGGCGAAGCAAAAATTGGTCGTCGCAAATCTGCGCCTCGTTGTTAGCATCGCCAAACGCTATATCGGAAGAGGCCTTTCTTTTTTGGATCTTATCCAGGAAGGAAACATCGGTTTGCTTAAAGCGGTCGAAAAATTCGATTGGAAAAAGGGCTATAAATTCAGCACCTACGCCACCTGGTGGATCCGACAGGCCATCACGCGCGCAATAGCCGACCAGGCGCGGACGATTCGCGTTCCAGTTCATATGGTGGAAACGATCAATAAGATCAACAAGATCCGTAGGGAGTACCTCCAAGAATACGGGAACTACCCGACGACGAACGAGTTAGCGTCGCTGACAGGCAGGAGTAAAGAGAAGATAGAGGAGATCCTGCAGGCCGATAAAGAAACGGTTTCCCTGGAATCTCCTGTCGGCGGAGACGAAGACTCCTCCGTCGGGGATTTCGTGCCCGACAACGAGATGATCAACCCCGAGGAGTCGGCGATGCTGATGCTTCTCCGCGATGAGATCAACGAAGTGCTGAACACATTGGGTCCCCGAGAGGCTACCGTGTTGAAGATGCGTTACGGGTTGATTGACGGGCGTCAGAAAACTCTCGAAGAAGTTGGGAAATACTTGAACGTCACGCGGGAGCGCGTCCGGCAAATAGAGGTCAAAGCGCTTCGGAAACTGCGCCATCCGACGCGCAGCAAACATTTGAAAACATTGATGAACTACTTGAACAAATAATTATTCACTCGATTCGTCATTTATAGGAGAGAATGAAGTTCGAAACACGGGAGGTGTCAAAGAGCGTGGACTATTATTCCTCGATGCTGATCGTGATTCCGGCGATCATCTTTGCCACTCTGGCTCAATCGGCTGTGAGCGCAACCTTTTCAAAATACTCTCAGGTCCGCTCTGGAACGGGTTATACCGGAAAGCAACTCGCTCGCATGTTGCTGGACTCTCATGGCTTGTCAGCCATAACGATCGAACCGGTCCAGGGAGTATTGTCTGATCATTTCGATCCAAAACAGCGGGTGGTCCGCTTATCGGAGTCTACCTTTCAAAACAGTTCAGTGGCTTCGTTGGGCGTCGTCGCCCACGAAGTCGGTCATGTGATGCAGATGCAGGAAAAATACGCGCCGATGCTCCTTCGGAATGCGGTCGTTCCGGTGGCGCAATTCGGTTCTTCTTTTTCTTGGCTGATTTTTTTCGGAGGTCTGTTCCTATCGATACCGCTGCTCATCCAAGTGGGTATCGGGTTGTTTCTTTCGGTGGTCGCTTTTTCACTGGTGACGCTTCCGGTTGAATTCAATGCGAGTCGGCGCGCTTTGAACCTTCTGCAAACACGCGTGTTGATGTCCCAAGATGAACTGTCGATGGTGAAAAAAGTACTGAACGCCGCGGCGATGACCTATGTGGCTTCCACATTAATGGCCGTGCTCAATCTCGTTCGAATGCTAATGATTTCAAGAAGGTCAGGTGATTGACAATGATGGGTATCGAACAAACCTTAAGCAACCTCGTCGGACAATCTCAGAACTATCAATTCAGAGTAAAAGAGAGCGACCTCTGGCAGGAAGACCCTTGGATACTTGACTTGAAAGTATTGTCCTCCAGAGCGCTCATCCATCGATTATTCGAGTTCAGCCATCAATTTTTGGTTGAAAACGTCTTCGGAGGGGAATTGGCCTTCGCGGTCACCGATCTCGATTATCGGCATCTCGCGCCGACACCGTTAGGTTCTTCAATAACGGTTCGCTTATCCGTGGAGAATACGCTACGGAATCACATCAACTTTCTGTTCGTTGCATACGATGAGCACGAAGAAATAGCAAACGGCCGCATAAGCCGGGTCGTTTTGTCAAAAGACCTTATTGGTAGAAACATCCAAAAAAAGATGTTATGAGAAAACCACGGAACAGCGCTGACTTTACGGAGTTTTCAACCGTCAAGGCGTTTTCCGATGAAGAAACCCGATACGACCGGCATAAGGGTTATGGGGACGTTGATGTGGCCCTTGTCTTCCCATCCGGTTACGACCATACGGTCGGCAATTTAGGATACCATAAAGCGTTTCAGATCTTCAATAGCGTCGAAGGGGTCAATTGCGAGCGGTTTTTTTATGATCCGTCTTTCACGAAGTATTATTCTCTCGATTCTTTTCGCCCTATCGACGAGTTTAAGATCTGGGCTTTCTCCGTCCATTTCGAACTGGACATCTTTCACATTATAGAGATGCTTAGAAAAAAAGGGGTGCCGCTTAAAAGCGCCGAAAGAAAAGAGGGTCATCCGCTCATCCTCATCGGCGGATCGCTCACCTATTTCAATGCACTCCCTTTATGGGATCTATCCGATATCATTCTTTACGGCGATGCGGAGGAATCCCTTCCAGAGCTGG
>JAAYCF010000210.1 GCA_012744415.1 Thermotogaceae bacterium | reverse complement strand
GTATCGAAGAGTTCATCAAGGGGTGTCGTGCGAGCGGCGCCGGTCGTTAAGTCGACAGTCATTAAGATCGGTTTCACGTTTGATCCACCTCCACCATCTCCAGCACGTGATTGGGGCAAAAAGAAACACAAACACCGCAATGATGGCAAGGAAGGGGACATTGATCGGAAAAGTCCCATTGCAGAGCCGAAGGCGCACAGGCTTCGATACAAAGACCACAATGCGTGCAGAGCGATTCGTTCAATTGGACTCCACCGCCTTTTCGAGGGGTGAGCGCTCCCGTCGGACAGACCCTGGCACAGTCCGGATCCATACATCCATAGCACGCTCGGATAGAAAAGGCGCCTTCGATACCGTTGTAGGCGCGCACTTTGAGAGCGGCCTTCTCGACACCGATCATGCTCTTCCAGGTTCGGCTGCAAGCCATCATACAGCTGCCACATCCGATGCACTGTTCTCGTTGAACGATTCTCAGTAATTTAGCGATGCGAACCACCTCCCCTATCCTTGCTTTTTCAACGCCTCCAAAACCGAAATCATGCTTTGACGGATCTGTTCGATTAGCTCTTCCTCATTCTTGAATGCTTTCGGATCGACCGGAGGTAAGATACGCGCTTTCACTTTCGCGCGTTTTATAAAGACCGTCCCTTTCGGCATGATGTTTTCGTTGCCGGTCACCACCATCGGAACGATCCAAGTCTTTGTCATCATCGCAATCCGCAAACTCCCTTTGGCGAACGGACCGATATGTCCGTCCAAACTGCGGGTGCCTTCCGGAAAGAGCGCGAGGATGTCGCCGTTTCGAAGATGCTCCATCGCTTTTCGCAAAGCGTAAACGGCTTGTCTGGGATCCTCGCGGTCTATGAAAACTGCCATCCGCTTCGCAAGAACTCCGAGGAGCGGGTAGGTGGCAATCTCTTTTTTAACGATAAAGAAGGCTTCCGGGGCGATAAATCCGTAGACCGTCGCGGCGTCGAAAGCGCTTAAGTGGTTGGAAGCGATCAGATAGTTGCGATCTTTGGGCAGATTTTCAAACCCCTCGATTTCGGGTTTCATCCCGAACCATCGATAACAGCGGCGTGAAAGTTCCACGCCTTTAGACCGCGCGTAAGCCGCGGCCGTCGCTTCATCGCGATGTTTCTCCAACCAATGGATACGGCGCGTATAGTAAACGCTGTAGAGAAGGTAGTAAATCATAATGACCGCATAGTACACCACATATCCGATGAACGTAAACGGCAGCAAGAGGTATTTCATTGTCGAGACTCCTTTCCTGGGAACGGATTATTCCACGCTTCGCGAACGTAGCAGCGCGGCGGTTTTTATGATCATCGTCATCGCGAACTCTCGGATCCCCGGGCCCGCGCACACCGTTTGATAATCTACGGTATTCGAGATACCGGCTT
Source organism: Thermotogaceae bacterium (assembly GCA_012744415.1). Lineage (GTDB taxonomy): Bacteria > Thermotogota > Thermotogae > MWEM01 > MWEM01 > MWEM01. The sequence continues at coordinate 1,394 of JAAYCF010000210.1, read as the reverse complement.
TCAGGTCCGTTAGGATTTGGGCGATCTTATTCAAAGCCTCTCCTTCGATAGATTCTTGAAAAAAGAGCGGTAGCAGTCCGGCCAAATCCGCCGCTTTTGAGAGAAGCGCGCCCCATCCCTCGAACTCGATCAGCCAGGGTCGGACCTCATTAAGCCACGCGAGCGGCATCGTTCCTTTCAACGTTTGCGCGGTTTCGTTGATCGTTAAAGCGTGACGCTGCAAATCTGATGCGGCGTTCGCGATTTCGCCAGACCGAGCCGCGTTCCAATACGAGGCGATCCATTGATCGCACGCCATTCCCTCCCCTTTCGGGTTAAGCGGGCTGATTAGGTTCATCTGTCCGAAGAGTTTTAGACTATCGACACAATCAGGCGCGAATTCTTCAAGCGCCTCTTCCCAAGCGGATTGGGGATCGTAAGTCGCAGTAGCGTTCAAATAGGCGGCGATGTTTTTCAAAACCGGAATTGAAGCCATCGCCTGATTCATCGGATTGATTAAAAACCCTCGGCTTGCCAACGGCAGTCTCTGATCACGACCGGTATAAGGTCCCATATGAAGTTCAGGCGCCATTGAGCCGTCGTTCACTGGGTAGTTGTCCCAGTAAACAACCTTTCGCCGAAGCGTCCGACTCACCCCTTCGGCGTCTTCGAAGGGAATCTTTTGAGAACAGACCTGCGGCCCCGTCCAAAGCACATCGATATCGGGATGCATCCCCGTTCCGATCTTCTCAAGGTAGTCTGTACGGCTATCCCCGCAGTACTGGGTCGGGCAAAACATGAAAGTAGCCACATTGGCGAGGTTTTTCAAACGCTCATAGACCTGGTTCGTAAAAAACACCTGCGCTTCGGCCAGATCGGAAAAAGCCGCTCGGTCCGACTCCTTTTGCAAAGTTAAGGGAATGTCGTCCAAGAATAAACAAAAGTCCCCTACGCCGATGGCCGAAAAAGAAAGGTATTTACGGACAAGGGCGTCAATCTTCCCGGAATCACCGTAAGTGAGGGTTAGCCCTGGGCTTAAAGCCATCGCTACGCTAACGCCTAACTTCTTCCCCTCTTCGACCATGTTTTTAAACTCCTGAATCGACTCCGGGGGGTACGGCGTTTCCCATTGATGTCGGTGTAACAGGTCGTTCTTGGGGGCATAGACATACAGATTCATCCCGAGTCGGGCCATTTCGTGCAGGATGCGTCCGCGTTCTTCCATCGACCAGGGAGAGCCGTAAAACCCTTCCACGACACCTCTTATCTGAAAGCCGCTCATTCGATTCGCTCCTTTTTTATTAGAATACTCGTTTTGTGTGCTATTTTCCTCTTATTATGACGGGGAAACCTTGTCCATTTTCAGGAAGCCTCGTTTAATAAAACAAGGCGTACTTCACTGTACGCCTTGTTTT
>JAAYCF010000209.1 GCA_012744415.1 Thermotogaceae bacterium | reverse complement strand
TGGTGATCTCCAACCTTTTGGCGAAAAAGATGGGGAGCGAGATTCGTGTGGAAAGCGAAAAGGGAAAAGGATCCACGTTTTCTTTTGCCCTCAAAACGCTTTGCGAACCCGACGACGAACCGCCCTTCGCACCGGAAATACCGATCCGTCGTGCGCTAATTGTCGACGATAACCGGCGGCAACGTCAGATACTCCATGAGCAGTTAAAGGCCTGGCAGATCGAAGCGGTGGCATGCGCCGACGGGCTCACCGCTCTGAAAACGATTAGCCAATCCGATCCCTTCGACGTCGTTTTGATCGATTCTCAGATGCCCTACTTGGACGGAATAGAAACGATCCGAATCACCCGTGACAAGTATTATCGCGCTTTGGACAAAAACGCGATCATCCTCCTGAACGCCGAACTGAACGATCCCAGAATTGCCGAAGCGCAGCAGGAGTTTTCCATACAAGGCATTCTGGATAAACCCGTCAAACCTACAGCGCTGCGAAGAGTGCTGGAAAATCTCTATAAAGGAGAGACGTTGTCGGAAACACTTATCAAAACAGAGACGGCCAATATGGTTTTGCCCGTCGCCCGCGCGCCTCGCATCTTGGTTGTCGAAGATATCGCGATGAATATGCTGCTCGTCCGAACCATTCTCAAAGAGATCGTGCCGAATGCTCTACTCACCGAAGCCGAAAACGGGGTTCAGGCGGTCGAAGCCTTCGAAAAAGGCATTTTCGATCTCGTGCTGATGGATGTGCAAATGCCAGAAATGAGCGGATTGGAGGCGTCGGAAAGAATTCGGGAAAAAGAAGCGGGCACGTTGCGACACGTTCCGATTATTGCCTTGACTGCGGGAGCGGTTAAAGGGGAAGAGGAAAAATGTCTACAGGCGGGAATGGATGACTTTCTTACAAAACCGATCAACCCAGTCGCCTTGCGGAATATTCTCGCGGAACATTTCGCGTTTATTCCGGAAGAAAAGGCTGCGGATTCGCCTCAAACGGATCAAAAAATGAGTGTTCATTTTGATAAAGACCAATTCATGCGACAGATCGACCATCGTCAAGATCTTTACCAAAACATCATCCGAAATGTTTTGCTCGAGTTCGGAGGATATCTGGAGCAGTTCGGCCAGATGATCTCGAAAGGGGATCCTTCGCTCGTTCGCGAAAAGGCGCACGCGCTGAAGGGCGTTTCACTGAACATGTTCTTTTCACAGATGTCGAAATATGCGGAAGAAGTGGAGAAAAACAGTCAGTCCCTCACAATCGAAGAATTGGAGGACTACTATGCGCGGATGGTTGATGAATGGGCTCAAATCAAGAAGGAGATCGGCGGGTGACTCGATCTCGACCGGTGAACGGGTCTGGTCGATAGGCTGGGTGCGTTGCGCTTTTATTTGTTTATTGCTGACCGTTATTGCCTTAACGGGGTGCATCCGCGCGCCGGAAACAGAAGATCGCCGGGGGGAGTTGCTTTCGGCAAACGAGATCGCCACCATTCCGCGGTTCGTACTGCAAACCTTCTTGGATCTTTCAGGAATTGGACTCACCGTTAGCCACGGCGTTCAAGCCGTCGCCGTAACGTTTATCGCGGAAGCGCTCGATGGGAGCGAAAGCGTCGAATCAGGCCTGGTCGTCCTTCCGGTCGCGGAAAACGGCGAAGATCGTGCGCCCCTGACTTTGGCCATCTTATCGATTCAACACGGCACGATCTTTTCCCGGTCGCTATCTCCTTCTCGCTTTTCGCTTGATCTTCTATCCGACAATCCCGAAGATTATGTGGGCCTTGTCGCGGCGGGGCTGGGATACGCCGTCGTCATGCCGGACTACTCTGGATTGGGGGTGGATGACACGATCCCGCATCCCTTTTGCCACGCCCGCTCGTTAGCTAATTCCGTACGGGATATGATCCGAGCCGGCGAGAATCTATTGGAGCAAAGCCCTTCCACCTATGAATGGGATGGGCGCTTGTTTCTGGCGGGTTATTCGGAAGGAGGATACGCGTCTTTGGCGGCCGGGCGCTATATTCAACAGTGCTGCCGAAAAGAGTATTCGATAACCGGAATCGCAGCGATGGCCGGCCCAGCCAATCTCTCCTCGGTTATGAGAAACCTGGTTCTTCAGAACGAATGGTATGCGCACCTCTCTTATTTAGCCTATCTGATCTTCGGATACGATCTCGTCTATGACTGGTTCGAGAGTCCGGCGGAAGCCTTTCTGCCGCCCTATCACACCACACTCCCAGCGTTGATGGACGGGGAGCACACAGAAAACCAGATACGGAATGTCCTGCCCAACCAAGGGTCCGGACAACCGGGCGCGTTGTTGACACAACGGGTATTTCAAGAATTGAGTAACCCCGGATCTCAAGTTTATCGTAACTTGGCGCAAAATGACCTCCACAATACCTGGATACCGAATATGCCATTATGGATGGCGCATTCGGCTCAAGATGAAGCGGTTCCGGTCGAGAATTCCCGCACCGCCGTGAACTACTTCCAGAGCCAGGGCGCTTCGGTGACCTACGTCGAGTTCCCGACCGGGCAACACGTGGAGTCCTATCTCCCGGCCTTTCTTTTAGCGATCGATTGGATCGAGTCTTTCAGCCGGTAATCGGCAAGGAGGTTTCGGTATGAGGATGAAGAAGGTTATCGACCCGTTCGAATGGATCAGGCATGTGTCCGGTTACCGCGAGGGGTTTTCTTCCCGATGAAACCCGCCAAAATGCCGAATGTTCTAATAACCGTTATAGTTAGCCTTTTCGCGTTGATTTCTTGCGGAAACGAAACCGTTCTTGATGTCTCGAGACCGATCATTCGGCTGCTCTCTCCGCGCAACGGTGCGATCGATCTGGACACTACCGTGACGCTTACGTGGGAGGCGACTCCGAGCGGGGTCGCGTCCGTCGCGAGAGAAGGAGCGATCGGAACGATCGCCGGTTACCGAGTCTACTGCGCGCCGGAGGGATCAAATTATCCGGCGCCTGATTTCTGCATCGATAAAGAGCTCACCAAAACGAATTTGGCCGAAGGGCGCGCTTACCGTTGGAAAGTCGAAGTGGTAGAGCAAGAGGGAAAAAGCCAGTCGAGCCCGGAATTTGTTTTCACGACCAAAGCGGCCGCCAGCCTTCCTTGGGACGAAGAGGAGTTGTCGGAGCCGGCTGTTTACACGATGGAAGGGGCGATTTGGGTTTCGTCGGTAGGCGACGATCTCTCAGGAAGCGGAAGCGAGGCACATCCCTACCGAACGATCGGCAAGGCATTATCCCAGTGCGCCGGAGGCGAAACGATCGTCCTGAAATCGGGCGTCTACGCGGAAGCGGTTCGTATCCGCCGGCCGAACGTGACCCTTCGATCCGCGCCGGGACATTGGGCGATTGTTCAAGTGCCGACCGACGACGAAGAGAGTGGCGTTGCGGTCACGTTGGATGTGGATTCCAGCGGAAGCAAGATCCAAAGTCTGGAGATCATCGGGGGCTATTACTACGGCATTAAATTCGAAACGCGCTGGGATTGGGGAACGGAAGATCGGAGCGGCGCCTCTGACATTGTCATTGAGGATTGCGTCATCCACGATACCGGAAGAGATGCTGTGAAGATCACTCCGCAGTGCGATCGGATCACGATCCGGCGGTGCGAAATATACGCTTCCGGCGTGGGGATCGGCAATCAGGGAAACCCGAACGCGGAAGGAATCGACAACGTCAACGGAGACCGGATGAAAGTCCAGGAATGCTACCTCCACGATATTTCGACGACCGGAATCTATTTTAAGGGCGGCGCCCAAGAGTGCGTTGTCGAGCGGAATGTTGTCGAAAATTGTGGTGGATCAGGCATTCTGATCGGTTTCGACACGAGTCCGGAGTACTTTGATCTCACGGTTAACCCCGAATACTATGAAAGCATGTCCGGGATCGTTCGAAACAACATCGTCGCCAATACTGCCTACGCGGGGATCGGGCTTTATGCGGCAAAGGATGCGCAGGTCTATCACAATACGATCGCGCGAACCGCCCGGGAGGGCATGAGTCCGATCACTTTCGGCATTACTTTCCAGGATTGGGAACCAGAAGCCGGACGACCGCCGTCGATACGCCCTACGCTCATCAACAACCTCGTCTATCAGGAATCGGATCAGCGACCGATCATTGTCATACGATACAGCGATGAACTCGGCGGTTTGAGCGCTTTGGAAGGGTCCTTGGAGATCGATGGCAACTGTTATTACACGGCCGGAGAGATCTGGTTTCAAGATCGTCGACCCGAACATTACCTCGAACACGCCAGTTTTGAAGACTGGAAAGAGCATATCGATGGAGAATCGTATTCTTTCTGTTCCGATCCCCTCCTGACGGAACGGTATCGGTTACTTTCCGGAAGCCCTTGTATCGATCTGGGAATTTCCCTTGATCTTGTTCGATACGATGTGGATAGCCAGCCGCGCCAAAATCCTTTTGATATTGGAGCGTGCGAATACCGCGCGGCGCAGTGAAACCAAACTCAAGGAATTGAACGTCTTCGGTGTTATCTTGTTTTCAACGGCTTTCAACGCAGGGCGTCGTATTTTCCGCCTTTGTTTTTCCTTCCAGGTGAGGATCATAGACTTCCGGTGGGGCAATCCATAGGAAGACAACCGTGACCAAGACGCAGAGCGAGTTATTGGCGATCAGGAACCAGTGTACGGGCAAGTGGTCCATCAGGAACCCATAGATCACCGCGCCGATCGGGACCATGATCTGAGATAACAACTCCAAGACCGAAAACACGCGAGATCGGATCTCCGTGGGGGTCATCACCTGGAGATTGGTATGGATGGGAACATTGACCAAGGTATTAAAAAAGCCCATGATAGCGAAGAACACGGCCACGATCCAAAAGTACAAGAACAGCTGGTTTTGAAGCCATCCGAACAACGGTTGAAAGAGTGTGATCCCGAATACATATTGAAAGGCGTACTGAGAAAAAAGACCCCCGAGGAGCATCTTTTTGTTCGAGGCTTTCAATAAAAACTTGATGATGATCAGATTCCCGATCAGTGAGCCGACGACTAAGGCTGATTGAAGGGTTCCATATTGCTGGGAAGAAAACCGGATGGTCGTTTTAAGCACAAAAGGGAAAACAATATAGAAGATGGGAGAGGAGATGAAGTTCAGCACCATGGCAAAAAGGAACAACGCTTTTAACCCTCTTTTTTTGAAAACAAAGGAAGCCCCCTCTTTCAGATCATTAACGAAGCCTGTCATAGTGAGCTTTTCGGATTTGAGTTTCGGGTGGTAATGGATAAAAATCTCACTGATGGCGGAGAGCGTAAAGCAGGTAGCATTAATAAGGAAGACCCCGCCGATGCCGGTCAAACCGTAAAGAATTCCCCCGAGCACCGGTCCGATAATATTGGAGACACTGCTTACAAAACCTAAGGTAGAGTTCGCTTTTTTCAGATGCGATTCCGGAACAATATCCGGGATCATACCGGAAGTCGCGCCCGAAAAGAAGGCATCCAAAACCGATAACAGCGCCGTGCTGACAAACACAAGGGCGATCGTCATTTGCCCGGAGAGCGCGATCAAAAAGAGTAGATACAAAAGGATCCCGTGGCCGAAATCGGCATAGACCATAATCATTTTTCGGTTCCATCGATCGCCAAATACGCCTGCAAAGGGGGTCGCCGCTAATCTCGGAATGATGCTGAGGAGGGTAAACACACCCATCGTCGTGGCCGAACCCGTCACATCCAAGATATACAAGGGTAGAACAATGGTTTGGATCCCGGCGCCGATCAATGACACCAATCTTCCTAAAGCGAATAGAACAAAGTTGCTTTTTCTGTAAACCTCACCCATTGCTTCTTCCCCTTTCAAAACACTATGGATAATTCAAACATTAAAATCAATATTATCAACATTATCACTTGGAACATTTTAATTATACAACCAATAATCAAAAAAGTCAATATCTATATTATTATTTATGGATTAAGAATCAAAACAAATGAGGGCTAAACAGAAAAACGGATTGTTCCAGACCGGAGAAAAGGGGTATCCACTCTTTTTGATGACACTGTTTTAACAAATGCGTGCATCAATTAGAAATACGATTAGAGGATAATATACTGTATAATGGACATCATTAGGAGTAACAACTATTGAAATAATTATTTTTATAAGGAGGCTGTCTATGAAAATCAGTTTCAAAACCAAGTCCTTAAGAGCGAAGATTTTGTGGTGGTTTTTGCCTCTGACGGTCGGACTGCTGCTTGTTATTGGGCTTTGGATCTTCATCCAATCGAGTTCCCAAATGAAGGCGATGATGATCGGCTCGGCGGAAAAAGCGGTGACTGGAAGCGCGGGAGAAGTGGGGGAATGGCTATCGGCTCGGTTATCTGAAATTGAGTTATTGGCTGAAACGGAAGAGGTACGTACAACCGATTGGGATCGTATGAGTGATCTACTGTATTCATTAGCGAGAAAAAAAGCCGCATTTTACGAAAATATATTTTTCGCCGACACAAAAGGCGATTTCGTGACCACGCAAAACATACGCGGGAGCATTGCCACACGCCAATATACACAGGATATTTTAAGCGGAAGAGCAACCAGTCAAATTTCCAATCCCGCTATCTCGATCTCGACGCAAAACAAAATTTTCGTCGCGGCGAGCGTCGTCAAATCGAAAGAAGGAAAGATTATCGGGTTAGCCGGAGCCTCCGTGCAGTTGAAAACAATCTCGGATATTGCCGCGGGCGTTACGTTGGGTAAGACCGGTTACGGGTTCATTTTGGATAGTACGGGGATGTTCGTCGCGCACCAGAACCAGGATTTGGTTTTGAAAACGACGGTACAGGACTTAGCTAAAGCTGGATACAAGGGTACCGAAGAAGCGTGGGCGAAAATTTCGAGAGAAAAACAAGGGACCGTGGAAATAACCAATCCCAATGGGAAGGGAGAGACGTTGGTCTATGTTCCGATTCCCAATTCTCCGGGCTGGGTCTTGGGGGTGTCGGTTCCCACTGCGGAGTTGATGACCGAGGCGAATCGCCTTATCTTTTTGATCATCTTCCTGCTCATCGCCGTCATCGTCGTGATCGCGGCTTTGTCGTTCTTTATGGGGAACGCGATCGCCAAACCGATCCGGTTGCTCTCAGAAAAGGCCACGGAGTTTGGAAAAGGCGATTTAACCGTTGCTTTTCCCGCCAAAGGCCACGATGAAGTCGCGCGCATGGCGGGCACGCTTCAAGAAATGGCGAAGAACTTGAATGGATCGATGCGAACGATCAATGACGTCACCAACTCGGTATCCGGTTCTTCACGCGAGTTGCTGAGTGTTTCCAAAGAAGCGGCAGAGGGAGGGGTGAACCTTTCCCGACAGGCGGAGAAGATCGATCAGAACGTTCAAAACACCTCGGCTTCGATTGAAGAAGTGACCTCCGGCATCGAAGAGATCGCGGCTTCTGCCAATAACATCTCCAAGATCTCGCAAGACTTGATGGAACAGACCGATGAAGTGGCCAAGTTCGCCGAACAAGGAGACAAATCCGTCAATGAAATAACCGAAACTGTCGAGAAAGCGGCGAAGCAAACCGGAGAATCCGCCGAACTGGTGAAGAAACTGTCCGATCAGGCGAAAAACGTGGGAGAAATTGTCGATATGATCGGCTCGATATCGGAGCAAACGAATTTGCTCGCGCTGAATGCCGCAATAGAAGCTGCGAGAGCCGGAGAAGCCGGAAAAGGCTTCGCCGTCGTCGCCGATGAAATCAGAAAATTGGCCGAAGAAAGCCGAACCGCAACCGGCAATATCTCGCGTATCCTGAAAGAGATCGAACAACGCGCCCAGCAAGTAAACGGAGCGACCGTCAAGACAGTGGAAATCGTTCAACAAACGAGTCAACAGGCGAAGGTTGTCAGGGAGCAGTTTACCCATATCACGGAGAAGGTCGAAAAGATCCATTCCATGACGCAGAACATGGCGGGCAACTCCGAAGAGCAAAGCGCCGCTGTCGAGGAAATGGCCAGTGCGATGGACACCTCTTCCCGTTCCATGGTGGACATCGTGCAGCAGATCGATCAGATGACGATCGAAGTGAAAAAACAGACACAGCTTTCAGAAAAGGTCAACCAATCAGGGAAAGTGTTGGAGCAACTCTCTGGAACGCTATCCGATCAGGTCTCCAAGTTCAGAACATAAAAAAAGGAAAAAACCCGAAAAAGCGCGGATCTTTCCGCGCTTTTTTTTTGGATAAGCGGCTTCTTTCTGCTTTCAAGAGAAACTTCCGATTGACTCGGGAGCGCTTTTTTTCTTAAGCCTTCTTTAAGGATACGTCGTTATACTTGGGGTGTCTTAAAAAAGAAAAGACAAATATAAAAAAGGAGAGGAAAAACATGAAAAAGATAATGAGTTTACTCGTATCGGTTTTATTAGTCGCCACGATCTTTGCCGCAATCCCCCTGACGGAAAAGGAAGAGCAGACGATCCTACATATGCTGGAAGAAGAGAAACTGGCCAGAGACGTTTACGCCGCCCTCTATGAAAAATGGGGAGCCAATCCTTTCAACAACATCGGACGGTCCGAGCAGAAACATTTCGATGCGGTGATGGAAGAACTCGTTATTCCGTTCGGGATTGCATATCCTGACACAGTGAACCAACCGGGCGTGTTCTCGGATCCTGAGCTTCAGAAGCTCTACGATGAACTGGTCGAAGCGGGAAGTCTTTCCATTACCGAAGCGTACCGGGTTGGTATGACGATCGAAGATGTGGATATCTACGATTTGGATCAAGCGCTGAAAAACACCGAAAATTCGGAATTGAAAAACGTCTTTTCCAATCTGCTCAGCGCGTCGGAAAGCCATATCAGCACGTTCTACTACCAACTGCAAAAGTACGGATTAGCGTACACACCGCAATACTTAACCCAGGAGCGATTTGAGCAAGCGTTGCAGGCAAAGACATTCGGGAACGGAACCAATGGAAATCAAAGCGCGGGGCGTTTTCAAGGACAGATCGGAGCCAATCAAAACCAAGAGAGCGGACAAGGCAACGCGTGGGGACAACAGAACACCGTCGGCGGGCGCAACAGCAACCAAAACACGGCCGGTAAGGGTCGGAATCGCTGAAACGCGCTAAGAGCCATCTTTCGTTAACTAACCAACGGGGCGCATTCTTTGCGCTCCGTTTTTTTCAGAGGGTATAGAGACCGGCGTGGAACACGAGGATTCTTCATCGGATGTAAAAAAAGGCTCCGCAACAAAAAAACTGCCCGGCAAAAGGAACTGGCCGCTCCCGCTACCCACGGCACGAATGAACGGTTTCACGTTATTCGATTATCCGAGGAACTCGAAAATGTACCTTGCCCCATCGATATGGCACAAACCGACGGCCGATAGGGGGTTTAGCCGTAAAACGAC